>NZ_MVAB01000001.1:1757500-2055000 GCF_002026305.1 Vagococcus martis
ATGATGCAGAAGCATTTACAACATTAGCGGACCAAGCAAAAGCTGCTTTAGCTAAATAATTAAATAATCGTTGATATACCAACGTTTTAACCCACTCAATCGAGTGGGTATTTTTTTTGACCCAGACTTTGACCCAGATTATTTTTATCAGTCATAAAATCGGCAAATAGATTTGCGGTGTCTTTTTCAATTTCTTCTGATAAGTGTGTATAAACTGAATACGTTGTGGATAGGCTAGAATGTCCTAATCTTGATTGTACTTGTTTCATATCTGCCTTAGCCATAAATAAAAGTGAAGCATGTGTATGTCTTAGTTGATGGACGGTTATCCTTTTGAACGTAGGAAACTTCCTATAAAAAGTATCTAACCAGTTTCTAGGTGCTCCAGGGTCTAACAATGTGTTGGTATCGGACTTACTAAAAACTAATTGGTCCACTGAAGGTATAAACTGCAATAATGATAATTCCTTAGCTTGAAATTTCTTCCATTGTTTTAAAACTTCAATCGTATTATCATCTAAGCCTATTGTTCTGATACTTGTTTTAGTTTTTGGTGTCTGCACTAATAGACTGCCATTTTTTCCCACAGCTAAAGTCTTGTTAATAGTTAAAGTTTTATTGCTTAAATCAATATCACGCCACTGAATGGCAAGAGCTTCGCCTTTTCTCATTCCAGTATGAGAAAGCAAAAAGAAAAATGCGAATCTTTTATAATCCCAATTTTGTTTGAGTTGTTCTAAAAAGAAAACTAATTCTTCTTTAGATAAAAAATTTGCTTTTTTTTCCTCCACTTCAATAGTCGGGATAATAATATTATCCATAGGGTTATCTTTTAATTCACCAATAGAAACCGCATATTTAAAGACCATCCCAGCGTAATTAATCAACCTTTTATATCTTTTTGGACTACTATCTGACCAATCATTTGCATACTGTTGACACATTTGGACAGTGATTTTATTTACTTTTAAATGACCTAATACAGGTATTATATGAGTATCAAAAATTGTTTTAGTGTTCCAGAATGTACTTTCTTTAACTCGTTTTTTATAAATAAGATTAAACCAATCATTGCATAGTTCTGAATATGTTCTGATTGGTTTATTTTGTTTTAATCCATTTTCCGCGATTTCAACTTCTAATCGTGACAAAGCTAATTTTGCTTCTTTAACGCTTTTGAAACCTCTGCGAGTTGTTTCTCTTTGTTTACCAGTAATTGGATCAATGCCAAGATATTTTTTAAACATATAAGCAGTTGTTCCATCTTTTTTTGTATATTTTTTTATTTGTGTTGCCATATTTAACTCTCCCTTATCTTATGCGGGCACATGTGGGAGGGGAGTATTAATAATATATTTTACTCTTTGATCTTCTCTGATTTTGAAATTCAACTTTTCTATATTTCTTTTCATCATTAATTTCTAGAGGAGTTTGCACTATTTCATTTTTAGAAAATCCGAAGAAATAGGTCTTTCCAGTAGTTAATGGAATTATAGCTAAAGGTAATTCTTTATTAAATCTTTTCATATTTGGACCTTTACTAATTATTTTTGTAAGTAAAGAATATAATTGTTTTGGCCCAATTATATTAACTAATTCAATTAATTTTGCACTCCCCATTACAATATCATCGAAATTATCAGAAGTGGGATTGCAAACTAAATAAAATAATTGTTCATGAAACTCATGATAAATGGGGTCTTCTTTTTTATATCCTAAATCTTTATATAAAGATGACGTCTTTTTTGAATATAATTCTTTAGAAATCAAACCTATATCTTCATCAAAAATAAAAATCGATGTTTCCCTATCTAAAATTTTAATATTATAGTATTCATAATCATCTTCATATTTATAGGTGTTGTATACCGTTAAAGGATAGATTTCTTTTTCTATAATTAAATCGTTTAATGTTATATCGAGTTTATCAATTATTTCTTCTAAAAAATCAAGGTTGACAGATCTACTAGTATTATTATAAATAGCAGTTAGCGAAGGCCTGGATATACCAGTTATTTTTGATAAGTGAGATATAGAAATATTTTTTTTATCTAAAACTTCATCCAATGTAAATTTTAGCATTGATTAATCCCTCCTTGCGATTATATCTACTATATCATTAAATGATAGCAATTGAAATAAAAAGAATAAATTGTTTACATATATTAGAATAAATATTTGACAGATAGATGTTTTGATGCGATAATCAAATTGTAAAATATTTAAGCGTCAAAAAGAATAAATAGTTTACAATAATTTTAGAGGGGTGAAAACATGCAGGTCTTTTTATCAGAAGAACAAACTAATGAATTAAGAAGTTACATTTATGAAATTACTAAAGAAAGTATTGAAGTAGCTCAAAAAAATGCTGGTTTAGATAAACCATTCTTAAAACAAAAGTACATGGCGGAATATCTAGGAATATCAGTTAATTCATTGAAGAAGTTAGAGGCAGAGGGGTTACCAAGTATTACATTAGATGGATTAAAATTATATTCAAAAGAAGAAGTAGCACAATGGGTATTAAGTCACCAAAAATAAAAAAACATGTAGGGCACATGTGAGAGGAACAAAAAATGATTGAACTAAACAGTTTAAGAGAAAAGTTAACAGATTTATATGAATTATCAGAAGCAACAAATTTTAAAGTGGACGGTAAGCCAGCAAAGATTGCTGATGTACAAGAACTATATAAAGAAAAGATTATTGATTTATTAGATTCAATTGGGTTAGAGGATATCTATTTGAATTGAAAGGAGGTGAGTACATGTATCGAGTAAGAAGATTAGGTTTATTACTAACAATTTTCATTATCGGTTTATTAATGGGAAAGTATGGACCAACAGTTATAAATATGCTACTTAGTACGGTGTTTATCTTAACGTGGTTAATGGCATTTGATGAATCGAGCTATAAGAGAATACAAAAAAAGCACTGATAAGAATTTAGGCGTTCTTAACAGTGCGGGATAAATAGATTTGGAAACACTATTTATCCCTATTATAAAGTATTTTCACTTTACAATCAATTGAAAATAAAGGGGATTTTAACATGAACGAGAAAAAAATAACAATTAACGGTAATAAGGTAACGTTTGATTATTTATTTAAGAAAGCAGATGAATTAATCGGAGTAAAAAACACAATCGATTCTAGTCGAGATTTAATTGATTTGATAAACAATGTTTTTTCTAGTGGTGATGATTTTAGTTTTAAATATTTCATCCAAAGTGGCGGACTTGAAAGACTAGAATTATCACTAGAAGACGTATCTAAGCGACTAGAAACTATTTCTAATAGTATTTGTCCAGATGAACAAGTGGAGGTAGTAAGTAATGAAAAATAATTTTGACTTAAACATAACCAATGCCAATGACATAGATCATTCATTGTCTGCCTTACAAACGTTTTTAGACTATAAGTTAAATACAGACATGACAACGGATGATATCAATCAGATTGTTAGCCTTGTAAATGCTATAAAGTTATTAACTAAAAAACATGCCGAAGAAATGGAAAGTACCCAGTTTGAAGATTAAGAAGGTGATTGAGTGATATATACCAGTCGAGGGTTTATAACTAAAAATATGGTTCCAGTTGAGACTAACCAAACTGATTGGGAATATCTCACAACTTATGAGCCAAAACAAATGCCGTATGAAAATATGGAGCAAGTAGAAAAGTTCAAGAAGAGCCAGGCAGAATACTTTTTAAGTGGTGAAATGGCACTTAATACTGTCACTAATCAGTATGAACGAAGTAATCAAAATTTAATTAGTAAACGTATCATAGCATTAGATTATGATGATATTGATATTCTCCTTACTAAATTCATTCATACGATTAAAGAGAAACTACAAGGTATTGATTTTATGCTATACCCGACTATTAGAAATAATTTTGATGGTTATGGATTAAGGTATCGTTTGTTAATTAATACTGATCGTTTGTATAGAGAATCAGAATCTAAAACACTTCTTACAAATGTGATTAATCATATCGGATTGAAATGTGATAGTGCTTCAAAAACATTTAGCCAGCCAATGGGATTGCCGTTGATAAATGCTTACTCAAATAAAAAAATGATTATCGTAAATCAAGGGACACCGTTAGTCATTGATGATTATATGACACCGCTGGAAGTAAAAGAACCTATCACAGTAAATTATCAAAAATCAGAATTAACTGATAGTGAGTACATTGATATGTTTAATCAGTACGCTAAAAGAAACGAATCGAGTTTATCAGATTACTCATTTTATCTAAATGCCTATATGTGCTTAAAACATGGTGTACAGTCCAATGAGATAAGCCAAGAGATAGCCGAAGTAGGTTTGATGGTTTTAGCTGGTGATGATGTAAAATGGCAAAAAAACAATGTTAATCACTTTAGACAAGATAAGGCAATTAGTCGATTAAAGAAACCAGTCAAAGAGTATTTTGGGACAAAAGTTAAATCTGAACTTTTAGAGGGCGAAGATTTAAAAAATGCTTTGTTTGAACGCAGGCAAGAAGAACTAGCCTATATGATGAAACAATGGGAAGAAAATGGAAGCAAAGGACGCAAGCCTTCTTTAATTTCACCAATTAGGGTAGCGATTGTATTAAAAGACTATCTTAAATTTTGTCTGTTTGATATGAATGAGAATACAAAACTTGCTGTATATCGTCCTAATGAGGGCATATATATACGCAGAATGAAACATATATCAGAAGAATCATATCGTGGTTAGAGCCAAAGCATAATAGTAGTAAAGCTAGTGATGTCATTTATCATCTTAAAAATATGGCAGACATTAGAGAAAAAACTATTTCAAGATATTTAATTCCAGTCAATAATGGAATATTTAATCTACAAACAAAAACATTAGAAGCATTTAGTTATAAGAAAGTGTTTACGTCTAAGATTGCTACAAACTATGTTAAACCTAAAAACAAACCAATTATTGACGGCTGGGATGTTGATGAATGGATGAAGTCAATCGCTAATAACGATACTGAAATAGAGTATCTGTTATGGCAAGTGATAAGTGCTTCGTTAAATGGAAACTTTTCAAGAAGGCAATCATTATGGCTAGTGGGTAGTGGTAACAATGGTAAAGGAACTTACCAAGCATTAATAAAGCATTTAGTTGGGAGTAAGAATATAGCAACCTTAAAACTTCCCGACTTTCAAGGTAGGTTTAATTTATCACTACTAGAAGAAAAAGTAGTCTGTATTGGTGATGATGTTCCTGCAGGTGTTTATATAGATGATAGTTCAAACTTTAATTCTGTTGTGACTGGTGATGATGTCATGGTAGAAGAAAAGAATAAGCCAGCGTATAGCACCAATTTTCAAATGACGATTATTCAATCAACAAATAGTATGCCAAAGATACACAACAAGACTGAGGGAACGTATAGAAGAATTGTGATAGTTCCTTTCTCAGCTAATTTTAGGGGACAAGGCGATAACTGGAAGATTAAAGACGAGTATATTAAAAATAAGAATGTTTTAGAGTATGTACTATTTAAAGCTATAAACATGGACTTTGAGCGATTTACCGTACCAAGTGAATCAGAAAGACTAATGAAAGATTATAAACAAGTCAATGATCCAATGGTTGATTTTAAAGAAAATGTTTTTGACAATTTAAATCTTAATAAGATACCTTTCTATATTGTTTACGGATATTATAAAGAGTTTTGTCACGATAATAATTTTCAACCAATGAGTAAGATTAAATTTTCAAAAGAGTTTGAAAGTTTACTGGATGATGGATGGTCTAAGTATAGTAAAAAGTATTCTAAAGGTGAAATTAATAATTTGCCTAACAAACCATACAATATTGATTATCCAATTCATGGTAAAACTTATATGTATTATATAAATGAAAGATTAAAAGTAATGTAGGTTGATGAGGTTAATCATTGGTTAATCATTTTTACAAATGGTTAACCTCTAAAAACCTTATAGTATCAAGGTGTATAGCTAATAGGTTAACAAGTTAATCATTTTTCTTAACTTTTAGTAAATTAAATATCATTTAGATAAAAGTATTAAAATATAAAGTTAATGAAAAAAATGGTTAACCGTCAACCGAAGTCCTATAAAGCTATATACACCAATGCTTTATAGAGGTTAATGATTTTAAAAATATCGTTAACTTAATAACCAACTAAAAGGAGATTACACAATGAAAGTTAAAATGATAGAGGGAACTAATTCACTTGATAACTTCCAGCTACAAAGAGGGATAAGAAGATTAGATACTAGAGTGAATGAGTTCTTGCAGGAAAACCCGACAATAGAAATAGTTGCAATAAAACAAAGTAGTGCCACAAGTGGTAGCTCAGATGATTTAGGAAGTATCACGACAGTATCAATTTTTTATAATGAAGGAGAGAATAATTTATGATAAAAGCAGTTCAATATTTTAATGGAGAACAATTAATTAATCTTGTAGTAGGTGAAAATAGAGTTAAAGAAATAAATCTAATAAATGATAATCAACTACTAATTGAAATGGTAAGTGGTAATGAAAAAATAATTATTAGTCCATTCATTGAAGTATTAAAAGAAAAAGTCCAATCAGATGATATGTTGGATTTTATGGAAGAATTATATAGCAATGAGCATTAAAAAGCAGTGTAATCATGCTGGATGTCGGGAATTGGTTCCGTTTAATGAAAAATATTGTCAGAAACATCAAAAAACAGTAAAAAGAGTTTATAAGAAAGATTATCATGAAAGGAAGGCGAACGAAGGCAGATACTTCGCCTTCTACCGTAGCAAGGCATGGAGAAAGCTATCTTATACATATCGTTTGAATCATCCAGTGTGTGAAGAATGTTTATCTCATGGAATAATCGTTAAATCTGATATGGTGGATCATATGGAAGAAATTAGAGACAATTGGGATAGACGATATGATGAAACCAATCTACGTGCATTGTGTTGGTCGTGTCATAATACGAAAACAGCTAGGGAAAGAAAACGTAGAGAATTAAATCAATAACTAATCACAGGCTACCAGGTATTTAATGGGGCGGTGTGTTGCGGTTCTTGGGAACCGATGATGGGACTTAATTTTTTATAAAAAGCCTTTTCGAAAGAAACTAGAGGTAAACAATAAGTAATTAACACCGTTTACGATTGTAGACGATTGTGTTATAATGAAAGTAGGAGAAATATGACAGAAAAAATTATAATACCCACTAACAACGGGAATAAAAAGACAGTTGAGTTGCCTAATTATGGTGAAGTTATCGTCACAGTGAGAAATGGCAAAGTAACTAATATTAGAACAATCAATGATAATAAAATATGTTAAAGACACCTAAACGGTAAAGCCGAGGATGTAGCTATTAGTCAATTATGACTATTAGTTATGTCCTCTTTTTTATTGTTGGAAAGGAGAACGTTATGACGAAACCAGTTAAATTGTTTGAAGGGACTAAAGCACACTTATCAAACGAAGAAAAAGCACAACGTGAGGACGCTAAGAAAGAATTATTTGAACATGAAGAATTAGTTAGTACGCCCCCCGATTGGTTGCCACCTTCTGCAAAAACTGAATGGGAAAGACTAGTGCCAGTTATGAAAAAGGATTTGCCTTTATCTGAAACTGATTACGGTTTATTAATTTCTTACTGTTTGGCTTATTCAAGGATTAAGACATCTGAATCAGAAATAAGAAAGACAGGAACATTTATCACGAATGAAAACACAGGACAAAAACAGCCTAATCCAGCGGTTAAATTACAGTCACAAGCTATGAAAGATTTAAAGGCTTCTGCTAGTGCCTTAGGTATGACATTAGAAGCTAGGGCAAAACTTGCTTTAAACAAAGCAAAGAATGAAAAGCCAAGTGATCCATTTGAGGTTTTATTGAATGGTTAATTACGCTTTAGAGTATGCCAATAACGTTTTGAATGGTGAGATTGTGGCTGGTAAAAAAATTAAGTTGGCAGTGGAGCGTTTTGTTAAAGATTTAGAACGAAGTAAGTCGGATGATTTTCCTTATTACTTTGATGTCGAGCGTGCTAATCGTTCTTTGAAATTTGTTGAACTGTTACCAGGAACGGACGGCAATCCAATAAAAATGTTGTCGTTTCAACAGTGGATAATATCCGAGTTAGATGGATGGCGAGAAAAGAAAACAGGGAATAGGCGATTTAATCGAGCGTTTATTTCAATGAGTAGAAAAAATGGAAAGACGTATTTAGTTAGTAGTATGGCTTCTAATTCTTTATTAATGGAAACTGAACCATCACAGGGTAGACAAGTCCTATTTGTTTCTAATGCTTTAAAACAAGCCAAATTAGGCTATAACATGATGTCTAATGGCTTAAAAAGTGTTACCAAGAAGTCTAAATACATGCGACAACGATTAAAAATATTAAACGCTCAAATTACTGATTTAGAAACTGATTCTTTTGCAATGGCGTTGGCTTCTGAAACAAGTACATTAGATGGCTTTGGAGCTACTACGGCAATTCTTGATGAGTGGCATGAGGCAAAGACTAGAAAAGTTTATAACGTGCTTAAAAGTGGTATGAGTAATCAAAAGAATGGGCTTCTTGCCGTTGTATCTACCGCAGGCTTAAATATGAATGTTCCGATGTACGAAGAATATCAATTTTTATCTGAAGTGCTGGAAGGCAAGGAAGAAGCTGATAGATATTTTATTGCTATTTGGGAGCTTGATGATAAAGAAGAAATACATGACCAAGATATGTGGATTAAAGCCAATCCCATATTTGAAAGTGAAGAAATCAAGTCCACTATGCTTCCAGCCATACAAGATGATGTTGAGTTAGGGATTAAACAAAATAATCTCAATGCGGTACTCGTAAAAAACTTTAATATGTGGCAACAAGCAAGCGAGAATAGTTATATCGCTGGGGAAGATTGGGAAAACGCTCAAATTGATACTACTCCTAATATTATAGGAAAAGATGTATATATTGGAGTGGATTTATCAAAAACAAACGACTTAACCAGTATCTCATGGGTTATACCTTTAGAAGATAATCGTATGTTAGTTGATAGTCACTCATTTGTAGGGACAAAATTTGGCTTACAGGACAAAATAAAGCGAGATGGTATTGATTATATCGAACGTGAAAAACAA
Source organism: Vagococcus martis (assembly GCF_002026305.1). Classification (NCBI taxonomy): domain Bacteria; kingdom Bacillati; phylum Bacillota; class Bacilli; order Lactobacillales; family Enterococcaceae; genus Vagococcus; species Vagococcus martis. The sequence continues at coordinate 1,766,619 of NZ_MVAB01000001.1, forward strand.
GGTGAGTGTACCATAACAAGCCTTGATAGTGGAATTGTAGACTATGAAGAAGTCTTTGAGTGGACGATTAATTTTGTGCAAGAAAATGACTTAAATGTTTTGGGGATTTGTTTTGATCCCTGGAATGCTAACAGTTTAATTACACGTTTTGAAAAAGAAAATTATCCGCTTATTGAGGTTCGCCAGGGTGTCTACAGTTTAAATGTGCCTACAAGAACATTTAGGGAACAACTTTATGACGGTAATATTATTCATCCTTATAATGCGTTGTTTTCTTATTCAATTAATAATGCCATTTTAAAAGAAGATAATAATGGCGTTCAAATTAATAAATCAAAAAATAGTAATAAAATTGATCCAATAGTGGCACTTATCAATGCCTATACACGAGCGATGTATCACTTTGAAGTAATGGAAGGGAAGAAAGCGGATAATGAATTTTACAAATCTAAAGAATTTAGTTTTTAATCAAATTCATTCATGGTTATTTTTAATTGGTTGTTTATTTATCATTACAGCCATAACCATGTTGACTAGTGCAGAGTGGGGACTATTCGCAACAGGTATTGTATTAATACTTATTGCTTTACTGATAGATAAATCATAAAGAAAGGAGGGGAAATATGGCACTGTTTAAATCATTAAATAAACCAGTAGGAACTAGTGAACCATTTTTAGATGCAGTTATCTCAATGACTAGTACGGATAATACAACTTATACAGATATTAAAGCATTAAAAAATAGTGATGTGTTTACCGCTGTAAAAATTATAGCCAGTGACATTGCTTCTAGTCCAATTGAATTAATCGAAGATAAAATGGTTCTGACATCACATGACTTAGACTATTTGTTAAATGTAAGACCAAGTGAAGAAGTGGACGGATGGCATTTCAGATTTGCGTTAGCAGTTAATATGTTGCTAAACGGTAATAGTTTTGCTGAAATCATTCGAGAAGATAGCAAAATAAAAAGTTTGAGACTATTAAAAAATTCATCAGTGACATTATTAGAAAATGATACCAATGATTTAGTCTATCGAATTAGTGAAGAAACAAAAAAAAGAGATTTATCATCAAAAGACATTTTACATTTTAGGTATTTTTCACAAGATGGAGTTGTTGGTATCTCTCCTTTATATAGCTTAAAGGATGAACTAGACATACAAGACGCTGGTAACAAAACACTCTTTAATTTCTTTAAACGCGGAATCAATAGTAATGGTGTTTTAAAAGTAAATAAAGCTGATTTGGATGTGGAAGCAAAGCAATCTATTCGTAAAAAGTTTGAAGAAGCGAATGGTTCAGATAATGGTGATAATGCGATTCGTACGATTGTTTTAGACGAAACAATGGACTATAAAACATTAGAAATAAATACTGAAGTATTGAAACTAGTTAATTCAACAGATTGGAATACGAAACAGATTGCAAAAGTATTTGGTATTCCAACAGATAGATTAGGTGTTGAGAATCAACATTCAAGTACCATTCAATCGAATTTAATGTACTTACAAAATACATTAGGTCATTACTTAACAGTATTTACGTCAGAATTAAGGAAGAAATTACTTAGGAATAAAAAGCAGTCCTTCCGCTTTAATACCGAGCGTTTACTTGAAACTGATCCAGTGAATCGATTAGAAACCACCATTAAAGCCGTTCAAGGCTCACTACTTACTGTAAATGAAGGACGACAACGATTAGGATTGCCACAAGTGGAAGGCGGTGACAGGCTTTTTGCAAGTTTAAATTATACTTATCTTGATAATTTAGAGAACTATCAGATGAGAAAGGATGAAGAATATGGAAGTAAACAAAGAGAAACGATTGACGAATGAAGCCAATCTTGAATCAACTGAAAATAAGGTTGATGAAAAAACGGAACAAAAAACCATTTCTGGTTATGCGTTAAAGTTTGGAAAAGAAAGTAAAGACTTAGGTGGTTTTATTGAGGTAATCACTCCCGAAGCCTTAAAAGAGGTTGATTTATCGGACGTGTATTTATTGCAGAATCACGATTATAGCAAGCCACTAGCTAGTACGAAAGCTGGGACGCTTAAATTAACGATTGATGAAGTGGGATTAAGATTTGAAGCCACTCTTAATGATACAAGCTATGCCAAAGATGTCTTTGAAAATGTTCAAAAAGGACTAGTAGACAGTATGAGTTTTGGTTTCACAATGGGACTAGATTCATTTGATAAAAAAGAAAGTGGTGAAGTGGTTCGTTCCATTGAAGCCATTAAGAATTTAAATGAAATATCCGTTGTGACTGTTCCAGCGTACAATGACACAAATGTTCAAGTAGACAAGCGTTCCTATGAAGCGTTTATGGATAATCATCAAGCAACTAAAACAAACGAGAGCTTAGAATCGACTTCTAAGACACAAAAGGAGACTAAAAACATGAAAACATTAATTGATAACGAACAAACAGAAACAAGAAACTTTGAAAACTTTATCCGTTCGTATGGTGAAGAACGTGACGGACTAACAACACAAAATACAAGCGTGGTTATTCCTAAAGATGTGATTGGGGAAGTGTTCCAATTAAAACGTGCTAATCAATCATTAATTGATTTGGTTACAGTAAAAGAAGTATCAAACGGTCAAGGAAAATACCCGATTGCGACAAACCCACAAACAGCCATTTTAGCCACTAAAGAAGAACTAGCCGAGATTGAAGATATTGAAGCAGAAATGTTTAAACAGGTTGAATACAATGTCAAAACTCGTGCAGGTAAGATTGCTTTATCAAATGAAGTGATTGAAGATAGTGCAGTGAATATTGTAGCAGAAGTGAAATCACAGTTGGCTCAATTAGTCGTTAACACTGACAATCAAAATATTATAAAATTACTTAAAACATTCAAAAAGGTATCTGCGACAACTCTAGATGATTTGAAGAAAGTCTTTAATGTGGAGTTAGATCCTGCGTTAACTAAAACAGTGGTAACGAATCAAACAGGGTTTAACCATTTAGATACAATGAAAGATAGTCAAGGTCGTTATATCTTACAACCCGATGTGACAGCTCCAAGTGGTTATGCGTTGTTTGGTGCTCCTTTACAAGTGCTTAGTGATAAACTACTAACCAACACAGGAAAAGCCTTCCCATTGATTATGGGTGATTTAAAACAAGCGGTATTTGTGGCAAGACGTAACCAAGTCACAACACAGTGGGAAAAATTTGATTTTTACTCACAAGGTTTAGCCGTGATTACACGTTCAGATTATCAAAAGATTGATGAAGAAGCGGTTAGATACGTGGAATTTACACCAGCAACAGGAGAATAACATCATAGGGTAGTCGATAATTCGGCTATCCTTTCTTTTTAAATTCGTACTCGAGTACGAATATTGACACGTGTCAACATTTGTTCTTCTGGTAAGGTGGCGATTAAGTAAAGAGAATTGAGTCCTAAATCGAAACTCGTGTTTCGGTTTTTAAATTCTTTGTAAACTCGAATATACTTATTAAATCGTTCAACGTCGAACTATTCGGATCAAACTTGCCAACGTTGGCAAAATTCAAATTGTTTGATGTCAAATAATTTGTAAATAAACCGACGTCGGTTTAAATTTCGTAACGTTTAGAAATTTTCAAATAGTGCAACGTTGCTCAATTTAGGTGAAACAAATCCCTACCTTATCGCTACTCTACTGGAGAAAAAAAGTATTTGAGATAAATGTTTCAACGTTGAAACATTCCAAATTCTTCAACGTTGATGAATTTGTAAATGTGGATATGTTCACACAATTAAGGAGGAAAATATGACAGAAGTAAAAGATATAAAAAATAGTCTTAGAATAGACCACTCAATAGATGATGATATGCTTCAAAGTCTAATTGAAACAGCAAGTAATTATATTATCCAGGCGATTGATAGCAATGCCAAAGAAGGCATTATTGAGGACTACAAGCAATTTGATTGGGCAGTTAGTCTATTAACTCAACATTGGTATTTAAACCGACAAGAAGCTAGTAGTGAACGTATTCCAGTAACGGTACAATCAATGATACAACAAATGCGAGGTAAGTATTATGCCAATCATTAAGCATGTAAATGAATTGAATGAACGTATTGGGGTTTATAAGATAAAACCTAACAAGGGACCCGAACCAGGCGAAGGAGAACCACAATTATTATTTGAGTGCTGGGCAAAAATTCGTACGCAAACTGTTTCAGATATTCAAAAAAATTATGGAACAGAATTTGAGGATACGATACAAATTGTTATAAGGCAGTTGCAAGATTATGATATCAATAACAAGATGAAAGTGATGTATAAAGGAACCTTATATAATATTTTTAAAATCAATCCAGACAACGCTAATAAAGAGTTTATGGTGCTTTTTGTTCGTAGTAATAATTGACTACAAATGTAGACGTTGGTATAATAAAAGTAGTAAATGATTGGATTAGCTACCATGATTTTACAGATAAATTTATCGAAAATTCTTATGGATGTGAAAATTGTAGGCATGATTGCAAGCATGCTGGACTAACTGAAATAAGAGTTTAAACGTATACGAAAATACAACTCCAATGTTGATTGGAAATTTGAAACGAAGTATTCTAGGCTATCGTTATGAGCGTACCAACGTACGTAACCTTTTAACACACTCTTAACAGGGTGTGTTTTTTTGTGTATAATAAATGAAAGGAGTGTGCATAAGAGTGGTTAGAGACAATAGACCTATTTATCAAATAGAAAATGAATTGTTGGGGATTTATACTGACGAATATGAAATGAAGTTAATGAAGTTATACAATAAATTAGAAACAAAAGAAATAACGAGCGAAGCATTTAAGCAACAAAAAACTAAAATAGAAAAAGATTTTGAATGGAATAAAGAACATATAAGTAAAGAGGCATATGAACAAGCGGGGAAAACTTTCTATGATGATGAACGTTGGGATTAATATATAGTGCCCGCATAAATTGGATTACTTTTTTGACCCAGTTATTTTAGGGTATAAATTTTAATCTGACCCAGATATTGACCCAGATTGAAATGATTTTTATTGAATTACAATGATGTTTATATAATAGTAGAAAGTTGATATATTAGTATGTATTACATTTAAATATATACTATTTTAACAATACTTAAATGGACCAAGCAAAAGCTGCTTTAGCTAAATAATTTAAAAAGCCTTAGAAAACATTGAATGTTTTCTAAGGCTTTTTTGTTTAGTATGGTAAATAATTTAATAATTTTGTCAGATCATTTATTTGTCCTTGTAAACTTGAACCAATCGTTGTATCACGAACATATTTTCTTTCAACAGGTCTATCAACAATACGTTTGATAGAAACAATATCATCATTTTGTAAAATCACTTCTTCTACAGAAGAAAATGGTTTGTGTGCGACTAATTGCATACCATATGAATTATACAGTAAGGTGTATCCTGCGATTCCTGTTGTCTTTTGGTATGGTTTTGAAAACCCACCATCAATCACTAACATTTTACCACCGGCTTTAATTGGCGTCTCACCTTTAATTTCTTTTACTGGCGTATGACCATTTATAAGGTGGCTATCATCTTTATAGAGACCAAACTCTGATAGAATAAAGGAAATAGTTTCTTCATTTTCTCTAAGCGTGTAATAAGCGTTTTTTTCTTCAATATGTGTGGATTTATCTTCAATAAAGTAACGCTCAAAAGTCGTCATTTCTTTTTTTCCAAATAAAGAAGAGTTCTCACCAGACCATAAGTACCATAATAAGTCTGTATCAAAATCATCGTATGTTTCTGGACTGGTATAAGCTTTTCTAAGGCTTGTCTCAAAGAAATCTAGCAGTTCTTTTCCTTTATACGACCCGTTAGTTAGTTTAAATTCTTTTAAGGAGCCATCTTTATTTAAGGGAACGCATCCATGTATCAGTAGGTTATCATTATAAACTAAATACATATTGCCTTTTTTGACTAAAAAATCAGTATGTCGTTTTAGTTTTTCAGAGTGGATAAAGTTTTGCATCAGTCTTTCGATGATATCTTCTTCTTCAGGTGTAAGTATTGAAGGATTGTCAGGATTGACTGTCATAAAACAAGTATTAGTTAAAGGATATTCTTTTCCTTTTATCGAGACAGTTAACTGGTCAAAATTTGTATGTGATAATAATTTACGGTGATCCATATCAAATTCAGGTCGTCTTTGAACTAATTGTTCTTCTAGTTTGAATTGTAAGATAGCTGCGGCCTGATGCATTTTAGTTGTTTCTAACAGTTCTTCTTTAGAAGAATAGGTTTCAGGAGTTGTTTTTGGTCTAAAGGCTTCGTTATCTAGGTAATATTTTTCAGCATAAGTAAGTAGTGGTCGCAAATTAATGCCATAAGTATCTTCTATTATATCTAAATTATTATAACGAGCGGATATTCGAATAATATTCATCATACATAACGGTGATCCAGCAGCTGCTCCAATCCAAATAATATCATGGTTTCCCCACTGTATATCAACAGAATGATAATCAATTAAGGCGTCAATGATTTTATCAGGTTCAGGTCCTCTGTCGTAAATATCGCCGACGACATGGAGATGGTCTACAACAAGTCGTTGAATGGTGTAACACAAATCAATAATTAAAGCGTTTCCTTGTTTAAGCGTTAAAACATCTGATATGATTTGGTTATAGTATTCTTTTTTATCAGTATTTGTTTTAACCTGATATAAAAGTTCTTCAATAATGTAAGAAAAACGTTTAGGTAATGATTTTCTTAATTTTGAACGAGTATATTTACTTGCACTAAATTTAATTAATCGAATGAGTTGATCAATTGTTTGTCTATACCAATTAGTGTCAATTTGTTTTTCGATGTGTTTGAGTTTTTGTTCTGGATAATAGATGAGTGAAGCAAGTGTTTGTTTTTCTTCATCCGTTAACTCGTTATTGAAGACATCATTTATCTTTTCCTTAACGTTTCCAGAGCCGTTATGTAGTAAATGTTGAAAGGCATTAAACTCTCCATGCAAATCACTAACAAAGTGTTCCGTTCCTTTAGGTAAATTTTGAATCGCTTTCAAATTTATGATTTCGCTAATGATGTTTTCTTTATTTTTGTATTGTTTGTAGAGTAAATCAAGATATTTATTTTGTTCTTCCATAATCCCTATACCTTTTCTTTTTTAGGTTAATAGTAGTATATAGAGTTATATTAGTCAATCTATACCAATTAGTAAAATTTACCTAATTGTCAAATGAAGAAAAAGTTTGTATAATTTTAAAGGATTGGAAAGGTGATAAAAATGAGAAATGAAATGATGTATCGTCCAGTGTTAAAAGACGAGATAATCGATTTAATTAGATATAGACAGCCTGAAATGAGTGGAAAAGTCGGAGAAATCCAACAAGAAGCAAAAGAAACAGGAGTGCCAGTTATTCCCAATGAGACGGCTACGTTTCTGCGTTTCTTTTTAAAACAAATAAAAGCCAAAAATGTATTAGAAGTGGGAACAGCGATAGGTTTTTCGGCTAGTCTGATGATTGATGCTATGGGTCCAGATAGTCATGTTACGACGATTGATCGGTTTGATGTCATGATTAGACGAGCAAAAAAAACATTCGAAAAACTAGGAATAGAAGATCAAGTAACACTACTTGAGGGGGACGCTAAAGATATTTTAGGAACACTTGATGGACCGTTTGATTTTATTTTTATGGATAGTGCTAAATCAAAATACATTGAATTTTTACCAGATTGTTTAAGATTGGTGAAAGAAGGTGGCGTGATTATGATTGATGATGTATTTCAAGCAGGAACAGTCATGCACGACATAAAGGACATTCCTAAAAGTCAAAGAACAATTTATAGAAAATTGAATAAATTGTATGATGCTGTACTTGGAAATGAGGATTTATCAGTGACTATCTTGCCACTAGGTGATGGTGTGTTAATGATCTCAAAAGAAGTTGCAGAAGTAAATTTAATAGTTGATTAAAGAATGTGACATATACACATTCTTTTTTTGTTACAATAAGACAATAAAAAAACCAATTGATAAACACCTTATCAACTGGTTTAAATAACGTCGCAGGAGGGATTCGAACCCCCGACCGTTCGCTTAGAAGGCGAATGCTCTATCCAGCTGAGCTACTGCGACTGGATAATTAAAAGTATATGCTGTTTTAAACAACAGAATAATCATAAACAATTTTTAGAGAATAGTCAACAGTTTTTTTAATTTTCATTTGTCAAATTAAGCTAGACAAAATATCGTTGTCTACATAACTCAAAAATACTTCCAATGGTGTTTTATAGTTTAATGATTTTCTAGGAATATTATTTCTTTTAGAAGCGATAGATTGGATAAAAGATTCCTCAACTTTGTTGAAATCCATTTGTTTAGGTAATCCATCTTTACGTAATAACCCATTAGAGTTTTCATTTAAGCCACGTTGTGATGGTGTTCCTGGATCGGCAAAATAAATATCAATATCATTTAGATTGCTGATTGATTTCCAATTAGAAAATTCTTTACCACAATCGAATGTGATTGATTTAAATAGATGGCATGGAAACTTTTTAAACCAATTATTTAAACTATTTTCGATATCTATTGCTCGTCTGCCTATTGGTTTTAACGTAATAATCACTTTCGATAGTCTTTCAACGAGTGTGATAACAGCACTTTTATGATCTTTTCCAACAATTGTGTCACCTTCAAGGTGACCAAATTCATTATTAAAGAGTTGATAGTCCTTATTACGTTGATGGATGGTTCTTTTAAAGGCTTGTTTACCTCTTTTTTCTTTATAACCATTCGCTTTCCTTTTACCTTTCATAGGTAATGCGGTCAAATCAAACAGTCCTTGCTTAAATAATCTATAAAGAGTACTGATAGAACATGAGATAGGAAACTCAGCACGACCAATAATGACATCTGGAGTCCATCCTTGAACAACCTTCTTTTGAATGTATTCTGTTTCATTATCAGATAAAGAAATAGGACGCCTGCCACAATTCTTTTTATTATTTTTGTATCTTTTATAGTAATCTAGTGCAGATAATCCCTCATCAAAAGCTTTGTAAACATTATAGATAGTCTGTTTTGCTCGTTTCAATTGTTTCGCAACGTATGTTCCTTTTTTATTTTGATGGTAATAAGCTTCTATCAAAACTAGCTCGTCTGTAGTAAGATGTGTATAGGTCATTTGTGATCACTCTCCTTGTTTTCTTTGGTTGGAAATACAATTTGAGTGTATCACAAATGATTTTTTAGTTGTCTAGCTTAATTTTACAATCGGCGAATAAAAAAATTTGTCATTAAAAAACTTGACCTAAAAGGAAAATTAAAAGAAAAAATGGATGATAAACAAACGAAAATTAAAAATACTAGACAAAAAGTAGAAGTATGATGTATACTTACAAAAGTATTGTTGATATTATGGGGAAATTAAACAATATAACAATTAATTTAGGTGTAAGGGGAATATACAATATGGGGAAAATTGATCCACGAGTCATTAAAACTCGTAAAAAACTAAGACAGGCTTTTTTAGATTTATTAAAAACTCGTAGCTTAAGCGAGATGAATATTAAAGATTTAACTAATCAAGCAGGTGTTACCAGAGGAACTTTTTATTTACATTACCGAGATAAAGATACATTTATTGAGACGATTATGGAAGAAATTATTGAAGATTTCTATGAATCAGTCATTGAGTATGTACCTTATCAAGGGGATGACGAGAAACAAATTCCAAGAATTGTTTTAGATAAAGTGTTTGCTTATATTGGTAACTCACCAGAGTTTTTTGTCACGCTGCTTAATGAAAACGATGCAGAAGACTATCGTGTGCTATTTAGCGAACGTTTATACGACTATGTATTAGCTCATGTAAATTACGGAAACTCTATCCCAGTTAGAAAAATGCCCAAGGAATTAGTGAATAACTTTGTTGTTTACTCATTGTTAGGTATTGCAAACGCTTGGGTGAATGAAGGACAAATTTATGCTAATCATTATATTGCAGCAATGGTTTCTAAGATGTATCGTTCTGAATTATTCATAGAAGTTGGATTATCAGACTTTTTTGTATCAGAAACAATCTAAATTTAAAGAGAATGGTCAAAAGTTGTTGACCATTCTCTTTTTTTTTGGTACCATGTTAATGTTGTATTTGTGTGCACCACAACTACAACCGCACGAAACAAGTATTAAGAACGCGAGTCGCTTGTGACGGCGAGTCTAAGTAAAGAGAAGGAGGTGCGGAACAAACATGTACGCTATTGTAAAAACTGGTGGAAAACAAGTTAAAGTAGAAGTAGGTCAAGCAATTTACGTTGAAAAATTAGACGTAGAAGCTGGCGGTAAAGTTGTGTTTGATGAAGTCGTTTTAGTAGGTGGAGAATCAACAAAAGTTGGGACACCACTTGTAGAAGGAGCAACTGTTGAAGGAACTGTTGAAAAACAAGGAAAACAAAAGAAAGTTGTCACTTACAAATACAAACCTAAAAAAGATAGTCATCGTAAGCAAGGTCATCGTCAACCTTATACAAAAGTTATGATTGAAGCAATTAATGCCTAATTCTTAGAAAGTAGGTATGCTTGTGATACAGGCTAAATTTAAGCAAACTGAGACCGGTGAGTTTTTATCATTTGAAATGGATGGACATGCTGAGTCAGGGCCTTTTGGCTATGATATCGTGTGTGCTGCGGCCTCTGCTTTATCTATTAATACGATAAATAGTATTAATGAGTTAGCAGGTTATACGCCCATCTATGATATGGAATCAGGGTATCTTTATTTTGAAAGATTAGAGTCTTTATCAGATAGACAAATTGATATAACAAATCTTTTGGTTCACAGTTTATTGATTGGGTTACGCTCAATCGAAGCTGATAATCAAGCATTTATACAAGTTAAACTTAGTCAAGGAGGTGCAAATCCATGTTAAAAATGAATCTACAATTATTCGCCCATAAAAAAGGTGGAGGTTCTACTACTAACGGTCGTGATTCAAGATCAAAACGTTTAGGTGCTAAACGTGCTGATGGTCAAACTGTATCAGGTGGATCAATTTTATACCGTCAACGCGGAACAAAAATTTATCCAGGTGAAAATGTTGGTCGTGGTGGAGATGATACATTGTATGCAAAAGTGGACGGAGTTGTTCGTTTCGAACGCAAAGGACGCGAAAAAACACAAGTATCTGTTTATCCAGTGGCTAAATAATTTACTAATTAAAGCAACTTATTCAATAGAGTAGGTTGCTTTTTTTGTTGCGTTTGATTTTATTTCACTCGTAAGTTTGTTATAATAAAAAGTAGCATAATGAAAGAGGGCGACGTAAATGATGGAACGTGTAGAAAAATTACGAAGTAAAATGGTAGAACGTGGAATAGATAGCTTTTTAATTACTAATTCATATAATTTAAGATACTTAACTGGTTTTACAGGAACGACGGGTGTAGCGTTGATTACACTAGATAAAGCCTATTTCATTACGGATTTTAGATATACAGAACAAGCAAGCGAACAATGTAAAGGATATGAAATTGTGAAAAATGTTGAACCTGTGTTTAATGTAGCAGCTGATTTAGTTAATAGTTCTGCAGCACAAAACATGGCGTTTGAAGAACAAACAGTGTCATTTTTCCAGTATACTGTCCTTGAAGAGTTAGTGAATGTAGATTTAGTCCCTGTTACTGGTATGATTGAAACACTACGTGAAGTGAAAGACGTAGCAGAAATTGAAACAATTCGTAAAGCTTGTCAAATTGCAGATGCTGCGTTTGAGCATATCTTGACTTATATCAAACCCGGCATGACAGAAATTCAAGTAGCTAATGAATTAGACTTTTATATGAGAAGTTTAGGAGCAAGCGGTGTATCATTTGATACAATTGTCGCAAGTGGATTGCGTTCAGCAATGCCTCATGGAGTGGCGAGTGACAAAAAAATTGAAGTAGGAGATTTTATTACAATAGACTTTGGTTGCTACTATAATGGCTATGTATCAGACATGACTCGTACGATTTCTTTGGGTGAACCAAGTGAAAAATTAAAAGAAATCTATCAGATTGTTAAAGACGCACAACAACTTGTTTTAGACAAAGCTAGACCAGGTATGACAGGTGTCGAACTAGATGCAATCGCAAGAGATTATATTACTGAAAAAGGGTACGGCGAAGCGTTTGGGCATTCGACAGGTCATGGTATTGGTTTAGAAATTCACGAAGGTCCTAATGTGTCTAAATTAGCTGAAAAAACATTTGTTCCAGGTAATGTCATTACAAATGAACCTGGCATCTATTTACCGGGGATTGGTGGGGTTCGAATCGAAGATGACATGTTAGTAACAGAAGATGGCATCGACCGATTGACACACTCTCCAAAAGAGCTTATTATTTTATAGAAATTTTTGTGAATCACAAAGGTTTAGGAGGCCGTTATGATATCAGTTAATGATTTAAAAACTGGGTTAACAATCGAAGTTGATGGTAATATATTTAGAGTAATTGAGTTTCAACATGTTAAACCTGGAAAAGGTGCTGCATTTGTGAGAACCAAACTTAAAAATCTAAGAAATGGCAATACTGCTGAGAAGACATTTCGCGGAGGAGAAAAAGTAGCAAAGGCACAAATTGACAATAAAAAAATGCAGTATCTTTATGAATCTGGTGGTAGTTATGTTTTCATGGATATGGATACATATGAGCAGTTAGAATTACCATTTGAAACCATTGAGGATGAATTAAATTATTTATTGGAAAACAGTGAGTGTCATATTATGATGTATGGTACAGAAACTATTGGAATAAATCTTCCAAATACGGTAGAATTAGAAGTCAAAGAAACAGAACCAGGAATTAAAGGAGATACGTCATCAGGAGGCTCAAAACCTGCTATAATGGAAACAGGTTTAGTTGTCCAAGTACCTTTCTTTATTAGTGAGGGTGACCGTTTGATTATTAATACATCTGATGGTTCATATGTTTCTCGTGCATAGTGATAGACTAAAGGAGGAAGTTTAATGTCAGAAAATAAAAATTTGGTATTAAGTAACCAAAACCAAGCAATTGACGGAGAAATTGTTGTTGCTCCTGAAGTGATAGAAGTTATTGTAGGTATTGCTGCATCAAAAGTATCTGGTGTTTATGGCATGCGCGGTAACTTAGCATCTAATGTTGCTGAACTTTTTGGAAGTTCCGTACATGATAAAGGAGTGTATTTAACAAACGATTCAGGAAAAATAACACTAGATCTGTATTGCTTTTTAAATTATGGTGTCTCTGTTCCTAAGACAGCCATTGATATGCAAGAAAAAGTAAAACAGCAAGTTCTTTATATGACAGATTTAGAAATAGCAGAAGTAAATGTGCATGTTGTAGGTGTAGTGCCAGAAAAAACAACATTACCAGATTTAAATGAATTATTTGATTCAGAAAATGAGGAAGATTAGAGTGGGATTAACAAGACACCAGTTAAGAGAAGTAGCTTTTCAGACGATATTTTCGATGATGTACCAAGAAGATGCAGCAATCATTGACTCGATTTCTTATACGTTATCATTAATGGATGAAAAATTTGAGTTAGAAGAAGAAGATTTAGTGATTCCAACCTATTTGGAAGTAGTTGTTACTGGAATAATGGAAAAACAGACTATACTAGATTCAATCATCGAAAAGCATTTAAAAGGTTGGAAAATTAATCGTTTAGCGAAAGCTGACTTGATTATTTTACGCCTGGCCATTTTTGAAATGTTATATTTAAAAGATGTACCCAATAAAGTATCGTTGAATGAGGCGTTGGAATTAGCAAAAACGTATAGTGATGAAGAATCTAAACGTTTTATTAATGGTGTATTATCATCTGTTTTGAACGATATCGAAAATCAAAATAATTAACAAAAGTAAAGATTAATTTCTTTGCTTTTTTTATTTTGTGAAAAAACAAGAGTTTAATAGAACAAATAATTAAAAGAGAGCATAAAAATTGCTAATAAAATTGCGAGAAGGCATAATTATGCTTGCTGTATAAGGAGTTTGGATAATTGAGTAATATAAAGGATGCAATTAATAATCAAAATAAAAACAATGGTGTTTTTTAACAGAGTCATTAATTAATAGAAATTATATGAAGTAAGGAACAAATTCGATTTATAGCGGAAATTTAACTATAAAGAGGAGAATGGAAGATGAAGAAAGTTAATAAACGTGTGCTGGTTTTAGTGAGTATGGTAGCTTGTTTAATGTTTGGTGGAATCGTTGTGTACGCTAGTGCTGTCATTTGGGGCGGAGAAGATGATATCAAGGGAATCGAAGTTGTTTTAGATAAATTACAATCAGCTGTTCAATCAAGAGATGATAAATTAAAAGAAAGTGCCGGCAAAATTGAAAGCGAATTATCAGAAAAAGAAACACTTACAGAAACAATCAAAAGTAAAGAGCAGGAAATTGACGAACTAAACGAAAAGCAGATAGAACTCGAGGTTAAAATTGAGGAATTAAATGCTACTATAGAAACACAAAAGAAAAATTTAGCAGCAAAAGATGCATATAGAGAAGCAGAAATCGCTGAAATGGAATCATACTATACTGGAGAAGTTAAAAAATACCAAGAACAAGTAAGAGCTGAGGAAGCAGAAAAGAATGCGGTTCTTGAGAAATTAAATAATTTAACAATTGAAAAAGAAGAATTAGACAAAGAACTTACACGTTTGAAAAAAGCAAGTAATGAAAAAGATGGCAAACTAGAAAAAGCTAGAACAGACGTAAAAGAGTTACGAGAAAAAGCTGAGAGTATTTTAGAAGAAGTAAATACAAATGAAAATGACCAGTAATTTTTATTGTCGAAATGAATATTCATAGTATAATAAGAACTAATTATAATAAACGCACCTCTAAAGTTTGAGGGTGTATTGTTATGATTAGTTTTTTATTTATTAGAAGCAAATATGTTAAAATAGAACGTAATTAAAAAATGAAGGGATGGAGACGATGACAGTAATTTTAGACGGGAAAGCATTAGCCAATAAAATGCAAGCAAATTTAGCTAATGAAGTGGCGGATTGGAAAAGTAAAGGCTACCGTATACCTAAACTAGTAGTGATTCTAATAGGGGAAGACAGTGCTAGTAAAGTATATGTGAAAAATAAAGAAAAATCAGCCCAAAAAATCGGATTCCATTCAGTAGTTAGAAGATTAGATGAATCAGTTAGTGAGGCGGAGTTGTTAGACATCATTGCAGAGTATAATCAAGATGAAACAGTGGATGGTATCTTAGTACAGCTACCATTACCTAAACATATTGATGAGGAGAATGTGTTACTTGCTATTGATCCTAAAAAAGATGTGGACGGATTTCATCCACTTAATGTAGGAAAACTTTTTGTTGGAGATCCTGACATGCATCCGTGCACGCCTTTTGGTATTATTACATTACTAAAAGAGCATAATATTGAGTTAGTTGGAAAAAAAGTTGTGATAATAGGTAGAAGTAATATCGTTGGAAAACCTTTAATGCACATGATGTTAAATGAAGATGCTACTGTCACTATTACTCATTCAAAAACTAAAAATTTAAAAGAAGAAACATTAACAGCAGATGTATTGGTTGCGGCAATTGGACAAGCTGAGTTTATTACATCTGATTATGTAAAAGATGGAGCAGTTGTCATTGATGTTGGGATGAATCGAAATAGCGATGGTAAACTAGTTGGGGATGTAGATTTTGCAGATGTGTTACCTAAAGTTAGTGCGATTACGCCAGTTCCAGGAGGTGTTGGTCCAATGACAATAACTATGCTAATGGAACAAACGATGTATCAAGGTAGAAAACATTGTGGAGAGGAAAGCCATGACAACAAGTGATTATTTAACGGTCACAGCATTAACAAAATATTTAAAACGTAAATTTGATGCAGACCCATATTTAGAGAAAGTTTATTTGACTGGTGAAGTATCAAATTTTCGAGCCAGAGCAAATAGCCATCAATATTTTAGCTTGAAAGATGATAAGGCTAAAATTTCAGCAGTAATGTTTAAAGGGGCATACCAAAAACTAAAATTTACTCCTGAAGAGGGGATGAAAGTTTTAGTGGTTGGTCGCCTCTCTCTTTATGAGGCATCTGGTAATTATCAAATTTATATTGATCATATGGAACCAGATGGAGTAGGTGCTTTGTACCAGGCTTATGAGCAACTAAAAGCATCACTAGAAAAAGAAGGCTTGTTTAAATTAACGCATAAGCAATCATTAGTGAAGTATCCACAGCGAATTGCGGTTATCACAAGTCCGAGTGGGGCGGTTATTAAAGATATTATGACCACAATACAAAGACGTTATCCTATTGCACAGTTAGTATTATTTCCGACAAAAGTTCAAGGAGATGATGCTGCAGGAGAAATTGTGCAACAAATCAAAGAAGTAGATGCAATTGGCAATTTTGATACGATGATTGTTGGTCGTGGTGGAGGCTCTATTGAAGATTTGTGGTCATTTAATACAGAAGAAGTGGTTCGTGCTGTTTTTGAAGCGAGAACACCGGTTATTTCATCTGTGGGACACGAAACAGATACTACGTTAACAGACCTAGTAGCAGACGTACGAGCGGCAACTCCAACAGCGGCTGCAGAACTAGCAGTACCTGTGTTACAAGAAGAGTTACTTAAAATTCGAGAAAAGCAATCACGATTGTATCATGCACTTGATAATCAATTAAAACATAAACGTGCTCGATTTGAAAAAGCAAGTGAGTCAGTCATATTTAAACAACCAAATCGATTGTATGAAGCATTTTATTTACAATTAGATAATTTAGATCGACGTTTGAAACAGACTATAAGCACTCAGTTACATGAAAAGCAAGTGAAATGGCAAAAGCAATCAGAAAGATTGATGGTAAAAAATCCATCTGAATTAATTAAACGACGTCACCAAGAACGTAAATTTTTGGAACTGAATTTACACAGAGCAATGTCTCAACTCATTAGTGATAAAAAGCAATCTCTTTATCAAACGACTGAATCACTAGATTTACTGAGTCCACTTAAGACAATGGGGCGAGGATATAGTTATGTTACTAAGAATAATCATATTGTAAAAAGTGTCTCAGATGTTAAAATTGGAGATGAGATGATATTGAATGTATCAGATGGCCAGATACAAGCAGAAGTAAAAGAGATAGAAAGTGATGGGAAAGCATGAGTAAAGAAAAACAAACATTTGAAGAGTCAATGGAAGAGCTTGAACAAATCATTAAAGGACTAGAATCAGGAGATGTCCCGTTAGAAACGGCATTGGAAAAGTTTCAACGAGGTGTTGAGTTAAGTAAAGAGTGTCAAAAGACATTAGCAAATGCCGAAAAAACACTGACTAAAGTAATGAGTCAAGATGGTCAAGAAATCGATTTTGAAGCAAAAGGAGACTAAATATGTCGACATACACTGATTTTGTGACACGACATGTACCAATCATTGAACAAACCATTTGTACATTTTTAAAAAAAGAAACAATAGGTGAAGACTTGTATGACTCTATGAGTTATTCGGTAAAAGCTGGTGGGAAAAAATTCCGTCCACTTTTATTTTTGGCGACGTTATCCTTAGTTGATTACCCGATCACTAATAAAGAATATAAAGTCGCAAGTTCTTTAGAAATGATTCATACCTATTCATTAATCCATGATGATTTGCCAGCGATGGATGATGATGATTTACGACGAGGTAAACCAACCAATCATAAACAATTTGGCGAAGCGATGGCTATTTTGGCAGGCGATGGATTATTAACGGAGTCTTTTCATCTGCTTTCTAGTGCGGAGATAGAAGCGACTAAATTAGTTAAGTTGGTAGAAATTCTATCTAGTAGTGCTGGGACAAAAGGGATGATAGCTGGTCAAGTTGAAGACATAGAAGCAGAAGAGCAATCTGTGTCACTTGCTGAATTACAATTGATTCATGAGAAGAAAACGGGAGCATTGATAAAATCTGCCGTTGAGATGGCATGTGTGTTAGCAAGTGTAAGCCCCATCATTGAAAGTGAGTTGATGACTTATGCAACGTCTGTTGGAATTGCATTTCAAATTCGTGATGACTTATTGGATGTGATTGGTGATGAGGCTATTATCGGGAAACACGTTGGTAGTGATGAAAAATTAAATAAATCAACTTATGTGTCATTGTTAGGGTTAGAAGAAGCCAAAGAAGCGTTCTATAAACAATGTGACATAGCTAAAGAAGCATTGCACCGAACAAAAATTGAATTGGGAATAGACAATACTCAAACGTTACTAGATGAAATATTAAAAGAATTGAAGGAAATATAATGAAAGAAAAAGTCGGCAAAGAACGAGTAGATGTTCTTTTAGTGCAACAAGGATTGTGTGAGACAAGAGAAAAAGCCAAACGAACAGTGATGGCTGGTTTAGTATGTGATGAGAAAAATATCCGATACGATAAACCTGGTGAAAAAATACCTATCACGACTGAATTACGTTTAAAAGGTCAAGTATTGAAATATGTGTCTCGCGGTGGATTGAAACTTGAAAAAGCAATAGAGGTATTTGATATTGATTTTTCTAACAAAATCTTATTAGATATAGGTTCGTCGACAGGCGGATTTACTGATGTTGCCTTACAAAATGGAGCTATGATGAGTTATGCTTTAGATGTTGGGTCAAATCAATTAGCATGGAAACTTCGTCAAGATGAACGTGTAGAAGTGATGGAAAAAACTAATTTTAGGTATTCAAAATTAGCTGATTTTAAATTAGGTCAACCGACAATTGCCACGATAGATGTTTCATTTATTTCATTAAAGCTAATAATCCCTGTGTTGCGTGATATTATTTCAAATGATGGAGAAGTAGTTGCTTTAATTAAACCGCAATTTGAAGCTGGAAAAGAACAAGTCGGTAAAAAAGGCATAGTAAGAGACAAAAAAGTTCATGTTGATGTATTGAATAGAATGATAGACATGATGACAGACTCAAGGTTTAATGTTATGCAATTAGATTACTCGCCTATAACAGGTGGGGAGGGAAATATTGAATTTCTTGCTTATTTAAAACCTTGTGAAGAAGTAGGTAACTATTTAGGAAAAGAAACGCCCGTTCAATTAGTTGAAAGAGCTCATGCTCAGTTAAATGGATAAGAGAGGTCGAACATGAGAAAGTCTGAACGACAAAAGTTAATCAAACAAATCATATTTGAAGAAAGTGTTGGCAAACAAGAAGAGTTAGTTATTTTATTAAAAGAACGCGGTATTCCTGTGACTCAAGCGACAGTATCTCGAGATATAAAAGAGTTGAATCTGATTAAACAAGTAGATGAACATGGAGATTTCAGATATTACCTACCTAAAAATGACACGTCAGAAAAACGTCGCTTGGAAAAAATGATTGAAACATCATTTATAAAAGTCGAAATAATGGATAATTTGGTGAACTTGCAGTTAGAGCCAGGTGTGGGTGTTATTATAGGGAAACTGGTTGAATTTGTGTATGAGGATAGTTTATTTGCCGTTGTTGCTAATGATGATAAATTACTGATTATTACACGAACGAATGAACAGGCACGTATGTTAGAAAGAGAAATTTTATCTATGACATAAGAGGTGAGAAGCGACATGATTCAAGAATTAACAGTTCAAGATTTTGCAATTATTTCTAATTTAACGATTCCTTTTAAAGAAGGAATGACAGTGCTGACAGGTGAAACTGGAGCGGGGAAATCGATTATTATAGATGCGATGGGATTAATCGTTGGCGGTCGTGGTTCAGCTGATTATATAAGAGATGGTGCAGAGAGATGTCGGATTGAAGGGTCATTTTTTGTTTCAGATAATGAAAAAGTTGCGACATTTTTAGAAGATAATGGGATAGAATCAGCAGAGGGTCAATTAGTTATTCAGCGCGAAATATATCGCACAGGTAGAAATAATTGCCGAATTAATGGACAATTAGTTACTACTAAAACTCTACGTGAGATTGGTCCCTTTATAGTTGATATTCATGGACAAAATGAGCATCAAGAATTAATGCAAGTTCAGAACCATCTAAGATTACTAGATCAATATGCTCCAAGTGATGTAAAAGAACTAAAAGAGATGTATCAAGAAAAATATCAGAAGTATGATGAACTGAAACATAAAGTGACGCATCTATTGAATCATGAAAAAGAATTTGTTCAACGCATGGACATGCTGACATTTCAATATAAAGAAATCGAAACAGCGCAACTTGTTGTTGGTGAAGAAGAATCTTTAATAGAAGAAAGACGTCGATTAGTAAACTTTCAAAAAATTATGGATTCATTAAAGAAAGCTTATCAGTATTTAGACAATGAAGAAATCAATGCTGTGAGCTTAAGTGGCGCAGCAATGACCGAGATGGAACAAATAGAGTCTATTGATACAGAATATGCTGAAACGACGGAGTTATTGCGGACAGCATATTATTCTTTACAAGAAGCAACGGGTAGAATCAATACATCTTTAGAGCAATTAGAAATGGATGACGAGCGATTAATTGTGATTGATAATCGACTGGATATTATTAGGCAATTAAAACGAAAATATGGCGAGACAGTAGAAGAAGTGCTTGCATATTTTGAAGAAATTACGCAAGAGTTAGAATCACAACTAGATACCACAACAGATGTGACTAAATTACAAGAACAGTTAATAGAAATGGAGCAAGAATTACAGGGTATAGCATTAAAACTTAGTGAAACAAGACATCAAGTCGCAAAAGTATTAGAAGAAAATATCATGTCTCAATTGGCTAGTTTGTATATGGAACAAGCGGTTTTCGAAGTGGTGTTTACGCAAACTGATTTAACGATTAATGGAATAGATAAAGTTGAGTTCTATTTATCGACCAATGTAGGTGAGTCATTAAAACCTTTAACAAAAATTGTTTCTGGCGGGGAATTGTCACGAATTATGTTAGCGTTAAAAACTATTTTTTCAACGACACAATCGATTACTAGTATTGTGTTTGACGAGGTGGATACCGGGGTTAGCGGTCGTGTGGCGCAAGCAATTGCTGAAAAAATTCATCAGATTGGTTCACACTCTCAAGTATTATGTATTACCCATTTACCACAAGTAGCAGCAATAGCAGATACTCAATATTTTATTAGAAAATTAGTTAAAGATAACCGTACACAAACACAAGTTAGTGAATTGGCTGACAGTGAGCGAGTAAATGAAATTGCACGGATGCTTTCAGGGGCTGATGTTACTGAGCTGACGAAAGAACATGCGAAAGAATTACTTGATTTAGCAAAAAAATAGCGTCGACCTCATGAGAGGTCAACGCTATTTTTTAGATTACACCAATCGCTGCTAATGAAGATAAGACAATTCCACCCACAGTTACAATAATCATAATCCAAACGACGACTTTTGTAATCTTGCTGAATGTTGATTTTGGTTTTTTATCCATAGTTTAAAATTCACTCCAATTATATAGTCATTACTATGTATTTTACAATGAGGAATATCTAAATAGCAAGAAAATCAATTAAATGTAAAAATATGCTTAAATAAATTGAAAGAATTGAACGCAATGATTATAATGAAAGTAATAATAATGTTAATGAAGGGATAAATAGCATGCCTCAATTTACTATCGCACTATTTTTCTGGTATTTATTTCCAGTGATAGTGATAATAGCAAGTAATTTACTTGTTAAGAAAACTCATTTGGATAAAAAGTACGGAGTGAAGGCTCCTGATATTGCGACTCCCTTCTTTTTTGTGGGTATTCACTTTGTCTCAAAAGGAACGTTAGGGGATAGTTTTTTAGCCTATGTTTTTCTAATGATTTTTTTTATAGGAATGCTTATTGCTGTAATGCTTGCTTATCAGTTTCATGAAATTAATTTCAAACGATATTTTAAAGTATTATGGCGTATGACTTTTTTAGTGACTTTAATGATTTATATTATTTTAATTCTAGGTAGTATAGTGATATTTTTACAACGATAATAAAACCTCATTCTTTGTGATAGCTTAAAATTCATAGTTAATGATGTCAGATGAAAATCATGAAACCATACTTGTATAAATGGGTTTCATGATTTTTTTATTCCTTTCCCCCGTTCTTTAAAATCTATGATAAATTTTAATTTTTTTTATAAGATTGTGGTAGAAAGTGGGGTAATGTGGTAGACTAAAATTATTGAGTGGCAGTGTGAGGTGATCATGTTATGTTTATGGGAGAGTTCCAACATAATATTGACTCAAAAGGACGTCTAATCGTACCCTCTAAACTAAGAGATTCTCTTGGTGAACGTTTTATCGTAACCAGAGGAATGGATGGATGTCTATTTGGCTATACGTTAGATTCTTGGGCCAACCTCGAAGCGAGTATGAAAGATATGCCACTTACAAAAAAAGATGCTAGGACATTCGTTCGATTCTTTTATTCCGCAGCTACTGAATGTGAAATAGATAAACAAGGACGTATTAATATACCAGTGAAATTAAGAGAGTTTGCTGGACTAGAAAAACCTTGTGTCATTATTGGTGTATCCGATCGTATCGAAATTTGGAGTGAAGACAGATGGTTAGCTTTTTCCAAAGAAGCTGAAGAAAATTTCGATGACATTGCGGAAGGACTAATTGATTTTGGAATATAAGCAAGTAATGGAGAATGAATATGTCAGAAACATTTAAACATGTCACTGTATTATTAGAAGAAACAGTGGATGGATTAAACATCAAACCAGATGGTATTTATATAGACTGCACGTTAGGTGGCGCTGGGCATAGCCAGTATCTACTATCACATTTATCAGATAAAGGTCATTTGTATGCCTTTGACCAAGATGAGCGTGCTATTGAACATGCAGAACAATTTTTGAATGAAGAAATAAAAAAAGAAAAAGTAACCTTTATAAAAAGTAACTTTCGCTATCTAAAAGAGAAGATGAATGAATTAGGTGTCGATAAAGTCGACGGTATTTTATACGACTTAGGTGTATCATCACCTCAACTTGATGAGGCCGAAAGAGGGTTTAGTTATCATCAAGATGCACCGCTAGATATGCGAATGGACCAAACCAATCCGTTGACAGCAAAAGTTGTGGTAAATGAGTACACCTATGAACAACTTGTTAAGATATTTTTCCGTTACGGAGAAGAGAAGTTCTCGAAACAAGTTGCTCGTTTAATAGAAAAAAAACGTGTTGACAAACCAATCGAAACAACAGGTGAGTTGGTTGATATCATTAAAGAAGCTATTCCAGCACCTGCTAGAAGAAAAGGTGGACATCCAGCTAAACGAATTTTTCAAGCAATTCGTATTGAAGTTAATAGTGAACTGGATGTTATTGGAGAAACACTTGAACAAGCTATTGATTTATTAAAACCGAATGGGCGAATTAGTGTTATTACTTTCCATTCTTTAGAAGATAAAATTGTCAAAAATATTTTTAAAGAATACAGCACACCACAAGATTTACCACCAGGATTACCAATTGTACCAGTTGAGTATCAACCTGATATTAAACTTGTGAATAGAAAACCAATTGTGGCTTCTAAGGAAGAATTAGAAGTTAACAATCGGTCTCGTAGTGCAAAACTACGTATTATCGAAAAAATAACTCCTGAAAGGGTGATTTAACATGTCTTTGCCAGAAAAGCATAGCCAATATACATATGACCAATCTCCAGTTAACTCACCTAGTAAGGAGAAAGGCAAGTTAGAAGAAGTACAACTTCCAATGATGCCTCCTAGTAAATTAAAAAAAGTGACGAAATTAGAGAAATTTGTATTTGTAGCTTTTGTTGGAACGTTTTTATGTTTAGCAGTGGCAACTATTCGGATGACAACCTATATTAATCGTGAAGAAGAGGCAATCTCGTCTATTCAAGCTGAAAAAAAACAAATGCAGCAGGATATCGAAACACTCGATCAGGAAAAAAATGAGCTACAACGGACTGAACGTTTGAAAAAAATTGCAGAAAGTGCAGGAATGCAAATGCATGATGAGAATATAAGGAAAATCAAATGATGAAAAAAATTAAAGAGTTTTTTATTAAATTAAATAAGAAAATACAAGAAAAGAGTTTAACACCAGCAGGCAATAGAAAAAAAGTAGGGGTTATCCTGTTTTATACCTCTATTGCTGTTTTTGCGATTATCTCTTTACGCTTTGTTTATATCATAACAGTTGGTAAAGTGGGATCACAAAGTCTTGATTCTGAAAGGCAAAAAATATATCAAGGAAGTAGCGTTATCAAAGCAAAACGTGGAACCATTTTTGATCGTAATGGGTTACCACTTGCTGAAGATGCTACTTCTTATTCGTTATATGCCGAATTAGATAAAAATTATAAAGGGATCAATAATGTTGAGTTGTTTGTTCATGACAAGGATCATGATAAGATTGCTGAAATACTTAATAAATACACAGGTATTGACAAAGAGTTGGTGCTAGACCAACTAAAACCTAAAAAAAATAAAAACGGAAAGCTAATTACAAATGTGGAATTTGGATCCAAGGGAAAAAATTTAAGTTTGGAAACTAAAAATAGTATTAAAGAAGCACTTGAAAAAGAGAAAATAACCGGTATTTATTTTAAAGAACATCCAGATAGACTATATCCTAATGGAAAATTTGCTTCTTATTTTATTGGATATGCTCAACCAGAAGATAATAATAAGGAAGATAGCAAGTTAAGTGGTAAGAATGGCTTAGGTATTGAAAATGCCTATGACAGTGTGTTAAAAGGTGAAGATGGCTTTAAATATTACCAAAAAGATAGTAAGGGAAATGAACTTCCAGGGACGGAAGTGGTAGATAAAAAAGCGAAGGATGGACAGGATATCTATACCACACTTGATACGAATCTTCAGACTCGTCTAGAAGATGTTATGGACAGTGTGAATGAAAAAGCAAAACCAGAAGATATGACAGCTATTTTAATGGATGCAAAAACGGGTGATATTCTAGCAGCATCACAACGTCCAACTTTTGACCCACAAACAAAAGAAGGTTTATATAAAGAAAAAGGAAAACCAGACCCAGTTTGGGAGAACTTGTTAGTGCAACGTCCATTTGAACCAGGGTCAACAATGAAAGTTTTCACAGTGGCAGCAGCAATTGATTCAGGTAAATTTCCATATAATGAAACATTTGCATCAGGAAAGACACAGTTGTATGATGCAACCATTAGTGATTGGATTCCATCAGGAAAAGGTATTTTGACATATAGACAGGCTTTATCTTGGTCAAGTAATGTTGGAATGGTTAATCTAGAACAAAAAATGGGGTCAATTTGGCCTGAATATTTAGAACGTTTTGGATTTGGTCATTCAACAAATTCAGGATTACCCCTTGAAGCAACAGGTAGTATTAGTGATAAAAACCCAGTTGACATGGCAATGACATCCTTTGGTCAAGCAATATCAGTGACGAATATGCAAATGATGCAAGCTTATACTGCTATAACAAATGAAGGGAAAATGTTAAAACCGCGTTACATTAAAAAAATTGTTGATAAAGATGGGAAAGAAAAAGAGGTCAAGACAGAGGTAGTTGGCGAACCAATAAAGGCTGCTACAGCTAAGACTGTTCTTGAATACATGCAAGATACTGTTAATGATGAAATATATGGAACAGGTTATGGCATTTACAATATTGACGGGGTAAATGTTTCTGCTAAAACTGGGACAGCCCAAATTTTTGAAAATGGTCAACTTTTAACTGGAGCAAATGACTATATTTACTCTGTGGTTCAGATAGCACCTACAGAAAATCCAGAATACATTATGTACGTCACAATGAAAAAACCAGTCGTTACCGGTGAATACGGCTCTCCAGCACAGATGATTGCTGAAGTTTCAAACGGTATGTTAAAACATGCATTTAAAGTAGACACCACAACAGATAAAGGAGAATAGTATGATCGGAGTAGAATTATTAATACCATTATCATTAGGGATTGCTTTTGTATTTATGGTAATGCCACTATTTATAGGATACTTTAAAATGAAAAAAATGGGGCAAGCCATTCGAGAAGAAGGACCTGAAGGCCACTTAGCAAAATCTGGAACACCAACAATGGGAGGGGTTGTTTTTCTAACAAGTATATTGTTGACCTCTCTTATTGTAGGAGCTTGGCAAAAAGAAATGTCATTTTCTTTTTGGAGTATTTTATTTATTATGTTTTTGTATGGATTATTAGGATTTCTGGATGATTTCATTAAAGTGTTTAAGAAAAGAAATCTAGGTCTTAATTCAAAACAAAAATTAATTGGTCAAATTGTGGGTGGAATTATTTTGTATACTGTTATGAAATCAAATGGTATGACAGATGAATTATACATTCCGGTCATTGGAACAATTAATTTAGGTGTATTATACGGTGTTTTTGCAGTAATTTGGCTAGTTGGTTTTTCAAATGCCGTTAACCTAACTGATGGTATTGATGGTCTTGTGTCTGGATTAGGGATGATTTCATTTGGAACATATGCCATTATTGCTTATAAACAAGAACAATATGCTATTCAATTGATTTGTTTAGCAACAGTAGGAGCTTTGTTTGGCTTTTTAGTGTTTAATAAAAAACCTGCTAAAATATTTATGGGAGATGTTGGTTCACTTGCTCTTGGCGGTATGTTAGCTGCTATTTCCATATTATTGCATCAAGAATGGACATTACTATTAGTAGGATTAGTTTATGTAATAGAAACATTAAGTGTGATTTTACAGGTAGCTTCTTTTAAATTAACAGGGAAACGTATTTTTAAGATGTCACCTATTCATCATCACTTTGAACTGAGCGGATGGTCTGAGTGGAAAATAGATATTGTTTTTTGGATAGTAGGATTAGTTATGTCAGCAATTACTTTAGGGATTTTATATAATTAAGGAGATTATGAAGGATGAAACAATCGAAACGTTATGCAAATGAAAAAATTTTAGTGTTGGGTTTAGCTAGAAGTGGTGTAGCAGCAGCTAAGTTACTTCACGAATTAGGTGCTTTTGTAACAGTTAATGACGCTAAAAAACTATCAGAAAACAAAGAAGCACAAGAACTATTAGAAGCTGGTATAACAGTGATTACTGACGGTCATCCTTTAGACCTTCTTGATGAAGGTTTTTCTTTAATTGTCAAAAACCCCGGGATTCCATATACGAATCCTATTCTCGAAAAAGCAATAAAGAAGAAGATTCCAATCATAACTGAGGTTGAGTTGGCGTATCAAGTATCTGAAGCACCGTTTATTGGCATAACAGGAACAAATGGTAAAACAACCACCACAACTATGATTAAACAAATTATAGATTCTTATCAACCGAATACAGCGTTACTTGCAGGTAATATAGGGTTTCCAGCAAGTGATGTCGTGGTTGAAGCAACAAAAGACAATGTATTGGTAACAGAATTATCTAGTTTCCAATTAATGGGAATAGACGAGTTTAAACCACATATTGCAGTCATTACTAATATATATGAAGCACATATTGACTATCATGGAACGCGTGAAGAATACGTGAAAGCTAAATGGCGTATTCAAAAAAATATGACTAAAGAAGACATATTGATTCTTAACGCTGATTTGCCTGAGCTGGTAGAATTATCAAAAAGCTCTCAAGCAGCAATTACGTGGTTTTCAACCACTCAAAAAGTAACAGGTGCCTATTTAGAAGACGGCTGGTTAACTTATAACGATGAAAAAATAATGAAGTCCGGTGATTTAGGAGTTCCAGGGTCTCATAATGTTGAAAATGCTCTGGCAGCAATTTGTGTGGCAAAAAATTATGGAGTAGATAATGAGTCAATAAAAACAAGTTTATCATTATTCTCTGGTGTGCCACATCGAACAGAATATATCGGCACATTTAATGGTGTCAAAGTTTATAATGATTCAAAAGCGACAAATATTTTAGCAGCTAAAAAAGCAATTAGTGGATTTAATAATGAGCAATTAGTGTTAATTGCTGGAGGACTGGATAGAGGAAACTCATTTGATGAATTTATCCCAACAATTGAAAACATGAAAGCTATTGTTTTATTAGGTGAGACAAAAGAAAAGTTAAAAAAAGCTGCACAACAAGCATTAGTTAAAGAAATTGTATGTGTGGAAACAATGACAGAAGCAGTTGAAGAAGCAATAAAAATCGCAAGTGCTGATGACACAATTTTACTCTCTCCAGCATGTGCTAGTTGGGATATGTATCCGAACTTCGAAACTCGAGGAACAGAATTTGTAGAAGAAATAATTAAGCAAGTAGGGAAATAATTATGAAAGTATTGGTATCCGGTGGAGGAACAGGTGGTCATATTTACCCAGCCATCTCGATTGTTCACTATATTAGAGAAAAATATCCAGAGTCGGAATTTCTATACATTGGTACAGAAAAAGGTTTGGAAAGTAAATTAGTACCTAGTCAGAGTATTCCGTTTAAAACAATTGAAATACAAGGATTTTATCGCTCGTTAACCTTGAAAAATTTAAAAACAATGTATTTGTTTTTAACGAGTATTAAACAGGCTAAACGCTACATTAAAGAGTTTCAACCTGATATTGTGATTGGGACAGGTGGTTATGTTTGTGGCTCAGTCGTATACGCTGCAAGTAAACTGAATGTACCAACTATTATCCATGAACAAAATAGTGTAGCGGGTATGACAAATAAATTTTTATCAAAATATGTCGATAAAGTCGGAATTTGTTTTTCTGACGCAGCAGAGTATTTTCCTACAGAAAAAGTTGAATTAGTTGGGAATCCTAGAGCGCAAGAAGTTACTTTTATTGAGAAAAAACCTGTTTTAGAAGAGTACGGTTTATCTTCATCTAAACCAACGATTATTATATTTGGGGGGAGTCGTGGGGCGCAGACGATTAATAATGCAATGAAAGAAGCATTGCCATTATTTGAAGGAAAACCATATCAAGTTTTATATGCTTCAGGTACCATTTACTTTGATGAATTCAATGAGTATAAAGATTTAATTAAAAGGTTAGACAATGTAACAATTGTCCCTTATATTGATAATATGGTAGATGTTTTAGTCAATGTAGAGGCATTAGTTGGTAGAGCTGGTGCTACTAGTATGGCTGAAATTACAGCACTTGGCTTACCGTCTATTTTAGTACCAAGTCCCAATGTTACAGATGATCATCAAACAAAAAATGCTATGAGTTTAGTTAATAAACAAGCCGCATTGATGGTAAAAGATAATGATTTGACAGGTAAAGTGCTTGTAAAAAATATTGACAAACTTATGTTGGATGATAAATTTAGAGAAGATATGGCAAAAGCATCTAAAAAAGAGGGAATACCAGATGCGATGGATCGATTGTATGGATTGATTCAAGAACTAACCTAATTAAGGGGGGCTAGTAAGGGATGTCATACAAAAAAGATGATGATAAAGGTGACAATCAGAATGAAAATAAATTAATAAAGTCATCTAAATCTGAACTAACCAAGCATCAAAAAAAATTACCTGCAAAGAATAATCGAATTAACAAGCTCTCACCTTTTAATGGGCTAACACCAGTTGAAGAGAAAAAATTAACTAGACGACTGACTAGTATTTTAGTTACCTTGACTATTGGAATATTAATCACGCTCTACATCATTTCTCCGTTAAGTAAATTACAAGGAGTAACAATACAAGGTATTGATAAAGCTGATAATACGTCGATTATTAAAGCTAGTCATTTGAAAGTTGGCGAGAATATGTGGCGACAATATTTTGATAAAAATCAAGAAATGAAACAAGTTGTTGCAAAAAATCCACGAGTTAAAACAGCTAAATTATCCATTACTAAATTTAATCATTTTAAGATTAAAGTCACAGAGTATGATGTATTAGCGGTTCTGTCGAAAGATGATAAACTTTATCCAGTTCTATCAAATGGTAAAATATTGAGTGAGCCAGCTAAAGAATCGGAAAAAGAGTTACCAAAATTAATTGGTTTTAAAGAAGGTGAAAGTTTAGATTCACTTTTAATGTCTTATGAGAATTTTTCAGCCAAAATAAAAACTGAAATTACATCAATCGAGTCTCAAGCAACAAAAACTAATCCATTTCGTATTAAATTAGAAATGAAAGATGGAAATCAAGTGATTGGATTATCAACAACCATAGCAGATAAACTTATTTTTTACGATAAAATCGCTGCTGAATTAAAAGATAAAAGTGTAATAGATATGGAAGCAGGAAAAACAGGGGTTTATTCGTACCCAATCGAAACACATGAAAGTAGTGTAAGTGATGGTTTATCAAACGAAAGTTCTAGTGAAAGTAAAATTAATGGTTTTTAACGTTCAGAAAAAAAACTAGCAAATATGGTATTCTTCTTTATTTCATAGTACTATTTATGATAGAATGGTGTGAGGTATTATGCATATAATAAAGGAAGACTTTGTTAGAATTATAGGAGGGAAGACCTTTCATGGCCAAAACAGGAATATATGTAAGTCTTGACATCGGTACAACATCAATTAAAGTTGTCGTAGCCGAGTACATAGAAAATCAAATTAACATTATCGGTGTAGGAAATGCAAAATCAAAAGGGTTGGATCGTGGGATTGTTATAGATATTGACAAAGCTGTCCAATCTGTTCAAAGAGCAATTAAACAAGCAGAAGAAAAATCAGGTGTTCAAATTAAAAGTGTCAGCGTAGGAATTCCAGCTAATCTTTTAGAAGTTGAAAAATGTGAAGGTATGATTGCAGTTAACAATGAATCAAAAGAGATTACAGATAGGGATGTCAAAAATGTGGCATCTGCGGCTGTAGTTCGATCAACGCCGCCAGAGCGCCAAGTCATTACATTGATTCCACAAGAGTTTAAAGTAGATGGATTTGAAGGGATTAAAGATCCTCGTGGTATGATTGGTGTCCGTTTAGATATGAAGGGACTATTATATACTGGTCCCAAAACAATTGTCCACAACATCCAAAAATGTGTTGAGAAAGCTGGATTGGTTATTGATGAGATGGTTATTACCCCTCTAGCACTTGCTTCATCTATTTTATCTGATGGGGAAAAAGATTTTGGAACAACTATTATTGACATGGGTGGTGGTCAAACGACTACTTCTGTTATGTACGAACGTGAACTAAAATTCTCGCACGTGGAGCAAGAAGGTGGAGAATTTGTTACAAAAGATATCTCTGTCGTTTTAAATACATCGTTGACTAATGCTGAAGCGTTAAAAATTAATTATGGTTATGCTTATCCAGAAAGAACATCACCTAATGAAGAATTTCCAGTTGATGTAATTGGAAAAAATGAACCAGTCAGAATAGACGAACGTTATTTATCCGAGATTATTGAGGCGAGAGTGGAACAAATTTTTTCTAAGTCAAAAATGATGTTAGATAGTATTGATGCATTAAACTTGCCAGGTGGGGTTATCTTAACAGGTGGTGCAGCTAGTTTACCTGGAGTAGTTGAGTTAGCAGCCGACATGTTTGGGACAAACGTTAAATTATATGTGCCAAATCATATGGGACTTCGCAATCCTGTTTATGCAAATGCTATTGCTATTGTTGAATATGTCGCTCAACTTGATGAGGTTTATCATGTCACAAAATTAGCGGTTACTGGAGACAAAAAACGTCCAACTAAATCTGTGAGAGACGTACCAACTGAGACAAAACAACATGATAAAACTGTACAGCAAGCAAAAGAACCCGTTACAGAAATGCCAGTTAACGAACCTGTTCAAGCAAAAGAAGAAGGTTTTGGTGGCAAGGTAAAAGGTTTCTTGTCCAATATATTTGACTAACAGTCTAGGAGGAAACAAATAATGGAATTTTCATTAGATAATACTGTAAATACTGGCGCGGTAATTAAAGTTATCGGTGTTGGTGGCGGTGGCGGTAACGCTGTAAACCGTATGATTGATGAGGGAGTTAAAGGTGTAGAATTCATCGTTGCAAATACAGATGTACAAGCATTACAACATTCTAAAGCAGAAACTGTCATCCAATTAGGACCTAAATTTACAAAAGGGTTAGGTGCAGGTTCATTACCAGATGTTGGTGAAAAAGCAGCATCTGAAAGTGAAGATTTGATTGCAGAAGCATTGAAAGGTGCTGATTTAGTATTTATCACTGCAGGAATGGGTGGAGGTACTGGTACTGGTGCTGCACCAGTAGTTGCAGGTATTGCTAAAGAGCAAGGCGCACTTACTGTTGGTGTGGTTACACGCCCATTTAGCTTTGAAGGACCAAAGCGCAGTCGTTTTGCAGCTGAAGGTATTTCGGCATTAAAAGAAAACGTTGATACATTAGTGATTATTTCGAATAATCGTTTATTGGAAATTGTTGATAAACGCACACCAATGTTAGAAGCATTTAGAGAAGCAGATAATGTTTTACGTCAAGGTGTTCAAGGTATCTCAGATTTAATTACATCTCCAGGCTATGTTAACTTAGACTTTGCTGATGTTAAAACAGTTATGGAGGATCAAGGGACTGCACTTATGGGTATCGGTGTTGCTAATGGTGAAGATCGAGTTATTGAAGCAACAAGAAAAGCGATTGCTTCTCCGTTACTTGAAACATCCATTGAAGGTGCTGAACAAGTACTATTAAATATAACTGGCGGGGCCGATATGACGTTATTTGAAGCACAAGATGCTTCAGAAATTGTTTCAAGTGCAACCGGTGGCGATGTGAATATTATATTAGGAACGTCTGTTAATGACCAATTAGGTGATGAAATTGTTGTAACAGTTATCGCAACAGGTATCGATCCAGGAAAAAAAGAACGTCAACCAATGGGAAGAAATAGTGTCGCAACACAAAACGGAATGGTACAACAACGTCAAACAAGAATGGTACAAGATCCAATTCGTGAAGTACCAGAAGTTGAATCTGTACGTCCAACTCAAACAAGTGCTTTCGGAGATTGGGATTTAAAACGCGAACCGTCTACTAGACAAGTACCAGATGAGACACAATTCGAAACAATTGATAGAAAAGAATATGATAATGTAAGTCAAGAATCTGATCATCAAATTGAAACAGAAGATGAGCTAAGTACACCACCTTTCTTTAGAAGAAAAAAATAAGGGGTGACTCAACATGATGCTGCAAACACTCCAACAAAATGTTGAAGCTGTTCAAAAAGAGGTAGAGCAAGTTTGTAAATGCAGTCATAGAGCATTCAATGATGTAACAGTTATATGTGTAACAAAGTCAGTAGATAAGGAAACGACTAAACAGGTAATTGACTTAGGATATGAGCATGTGGCTGAGAATCGAATGGATAAGTTACTAGAAAAGCAAGACTATTTAAAAGATTATCGTCAAATTAAGTGGCATTTTATAGGCAACTTACAAAGGCGAAAAGTTAAAAGTATTATTAATCAAATTGATTATTTTCATGCATTGGATAAACTGTCATTAGCACAAGAAATACAAAAAAGAGCGACAAAACGGGTTAAGTGTTTTGTCCAAGTAAATGTTTCTGGAGAAAGTACCAAACAAGGTATTTCTCCAGAAAGTTTGATAAACTTCATTAAGGATTTAGAAGATTTTGATAGAATTGAAGTTGTTGGTCTAATGACCATGGCTCCTATTGATTCAAGTCTTGACGAATTATCTCATTATTTTAGCCAATTAAAAATATTGCAAACAACAATTGCTAATAAAAATTTTAAACATGCACCTTGTACGGAGTTAAGTATGGGAATGAGCCAAGATTTTGTTCCAGCAATTGAATGTGGCGCAACGTTTGTTAGGATTGGTTCGAGATTTTTCGAATCTTAGGGGGAGAGGTGATAGAGTGAAGATATTCAATAAAGCTGGTGAGCGGTTTTCTGATTTTTTTGGTGTGTCTGATGATGATGAAAGATATGAAGAAAGTGAGCCTTTCGTGGATGAGCAAATTGAGGAAATCATAGTTGAAAAACCAACTCCTACTAAGGCTGAAACAATCCAACAAAAATCAGAGATACAAGAAAGTAACATTAAAATAAATGAACAAAATTCTGTTGCATCAGGTAAGGAATACGGTCGAACAGATGAGAAAAATCAATCTGTTTCTATGCCTGAAAACCAATATACCAACGAAAAAATAGTTGAAATGAATACCTATCATCAGTCGACCTCAAATGGAAACAAACGTATGGTAGTTTCTAGGCAGCATAGAAAAGTATCTGTATACGAACCACGTGACTATATTGACTGTAAGCAAATTGCACAGGCACTTTTTAGAAGAGAAATTGTTATTTTATCTTTTCGATTGATGAAAGAGCAACCTGCTAGACGTATCGTAGACTTTATGACGGGTGTAGTATATGCAGTTGATGGAGATATTCAACGATTAGGTGATGATATTTTTATATGCACGCCACCAAATGTTGATGTTGATTCTAGTATTACTCGTAACATAATCACAAATCATTTAACTGAATATTAAGGATGTGTTAGTTTGATTATCGCTTTAATTTCTAAAGCAATACAAATCTATACTTATGTATTGGTGATTTATGCTTTACTTTCGTGGTTTCCAGGAGCGTATGATTCTAAGATAGGTCAGTTTATTATACGGATTTCTAGGCCATATTTGAGTATGTTTGATCGCTTAAATTTAAGTATCGGTCCGATTGATTTTACAATTATTGTAGCAATATTTGTACTTCAGTTGGCAGGAAATGGGTTAGTTATAATATTATCACGATTAATATATATGTTTTAAAGAAAGGATGTGAGTTTTTTGCAAGCTAATGTGTACCAGCATTTTCGCAAGGACGAGCATCCTTTTATTGATATAGTAGGTAATTGGATGGAACAAGTGGAAATGCAATATGCACCAGTTGTTACTGATTTTTTAAATCCAAGAGAGATGTTTATTCTGAAAACACTAGTTGGTAATAGCGAGGATATATCGTTATCTTTCTTTGGTGGATATGATTTTTCTGAGAGAAAATGCGCTATTCTATACCCTAGTTATTATGAGCCAAGTGAGACCGATTATGAAGTTCTCGTTTATCAAATAAAGTATCCATTGAAGTTTGGGCATTTAACACATGGCAAGGTACTTGGAACACTGATGAGTACAGGTGTTAAAAGAGAATTTATTGGCGATATTATCACAGATGGCCAGCAGTGGCAGGTATTTCTAAAAAAATCAATTGCTAACTATATTATTCAACAAGTTGACAAAATAGGTTCGTTTGGAGTAAAATTTGACGAAGTAAGTTGGAAAGATATTTTACAACCAATTGATGAGTGGACAGAAGAGAGTTTAACCATATCATCATTAAGAATTGATAATATTATTTCTACAGTATATAATATATCTAGACAGCGTTCTAAGTTAATAGTTGAATCAAAAAAAGTAAAGGTAAACTGGACTGAAGTTGATCGTGTTGATTATCTAGTGGATTATCTAGATATTATATCAGTAAGGGGATTAGGAAGAGTTCAGTTGCAAGAAACATTAGGAAAGACTAAAAAAGATAAAATTCGTTTGAAAATTAAAGTTTTAAGAAAGTAGCAAGGAGTGTAAAAATGGGAATTAAACCAATCGATATAACTAATAAAAGTTTTAATACAAAATTTAAAGGGTATGACCGTGATGAGGTAGATGATTTTCTTGATCAAATCGCTTTAGAAGTGGAAAAACTAACTCAAGAAAATCGTTCGCTAGAAAAAGAAGTGAAACAAGCTAATGATAAACTAGGTTATTTCAATGAATTGAAAGATTCATTGAATCAATCAATTATTGTGGCACAAGATACAGCTGATAAATTGAAAGAAAATGCTATTAGAGAATCTGACTTAGCAATTCAACAGTCGCAAGCACAATCTGAAGATATCTTAGCGCATGCTAACAAAATGTCTGATGAATTAATTACAGGAGCAACTAATAAAGCAAATCAAATTCTTTCTGAAGCAAGTGAACGTGCTCGTCAGTTAGCCGTTGAAACAGATGACTTGAAGAAGAAAACACGTATCTTCCACAGAAACTTAAATGTGTTATTAGAATCACAACTACAAATTGTACAAAGTGATGAGTGGGACGAAATTCTTAAACCATTTGGTGCCTATGTTGATAGTAGTCACCAAGCGTTTAAACAAGTTCTTGATGCGGTTGAAGCGGCAAATGGCGTTGATCCAACATCACCAGCTGTAAACACAAAACCAGCTTTTGATAACGTTCCAAAGAATAAAGCAACAATCAAACAGCCTGAAATTAAAGTATCAACAACACGTGAAAATACTAATAAACCAGCTGAAAAACCAGCTGAAAAAAATGACGAAACAAAAAAGTTAAATAAAGTTGAACGTGCAACACGTCCAAGAGTTAAATAATAGACAATATTGTAAAACAGAAAAGCTTAATTTAATCTGATAGTGAGTTAGGGATAGTGGAAACCTAGTGAGACACTGAGTTAAGAAAGATCCTTTACATAAAAGAAATCTGAAATAATAGTAAGATTTCTCGGTGAGAATCGTTACAATCTACAAGAGAGTGTAGCCTTATGTCTATACTGAATTTTGGGTGGTAACACGATAGCTTCGTCCCTTTTTATAGGGGCGAGGCTTTTTTTATATAAAAAATAGGTGAGGATGATAAATAGATGAAAATGAAAGAAACGTTGCATTTAGGAAAAACAAGTTTTCCAATGCGTGGTAATTTACCAGTAAGAGAAGTTGAATGGCAAAAAGAATGGGAAGAAAAAGATCTTTATGGACAACGTCAAAAATTAAATGAAGGCAAACCAACATTCATTTTACATGATGGACCACCGTACGCAAATGGAAATATCCATTTAGGTCATGCATTAAATAAAGTTAGTAAAGACATCATTGTTCGTTTTAAATCAATGTCAGGTTTTCGTGCACCATTTGTACCAGGTTGGGATACTCATGGACTACCAATTGAACAAGTTTTGACCAAAAAAGGTGTTAAACGCAAAGAAATGCCTAGAGCAGAATACTTAGAAATGTGTAAAGAATACGCACTTAGCCAAGTTGATAAACAACGTAACGATTTTAAACGATTAGGTGTGTCAGGTGATTGGAATAATCCATACATCACACTTACACCAGATTACGAAGCAGCACAAATCCGAGTATTTGGAAAAATGGCGGAAAAAGGATATATCTATAAAGGATTAAAACCAATTTACTGGTCTCCTTCTAGTGAGTCTTCATTAGCTGAAGCAGAAATTGAATATAAAGACGTTAAATCTGCATCAATTTATGTTGCGTTTGATGTGAAAGATGGCGGAGATGTATTAGATAATGACACAAGTTTTGTTATTTGGACAACAACTCCTTGGACTTTACCTGCTAACTTAGCAATCAGTGTAAACCCTGAATATGTTTATGTTGTAGTAGAAGCAGATGGCAAAAAATTTGTCGTAGCAAAAGAATTATTAGAAACTGTCACAAAAGAAATCGGTTGGGAAACTGTTTCGGTTATTAAAGAGATTAAAGGGACAGAATTAGAAAATCTAACAGCTCAGCACCCATTTTACGATAGAGAATCTCGCTTAATTCTTGGAGACCATGTTACATTAGATGCTGGTACTGGTTTAGTCCATACAGCTCCTGGACACGGGGAAGATGACTACATTGTTTGCCGTAAATATGGTATTGAGGTTATTTCACCTGTAGATTCTCGTGGATGTTATACAGATGAAGCACCGGGATTTGAAGGAATCTTCTATGATAAAGCTAATCCAATGATTACAGAAATGTTAGAAGAAAGTGGTCATTTACTAAAACTTGATTTCTTTACACATAGTTACCCACATGATTGGCGTACAAAAAAACCTGTAATTTATCGTGCGACACCACAATGGTTTGCATCAATTGATAAATTTAGAGGCGACATTCTATCAGAAATTGAAAAAGTTGACTGGATTATTCCATGGGGAAGAACCCGTCTATATAACATGGTTCGTGACCGTGGCGATTGGGTTATCTCTAGACAACGTGCTTGGGGTGTGCCATTACCAGTATTTTATGCTGAAAATGGTGAGGCAATTATTACACCTGAAACAACAGAACATGTGGCGAATTTATTTGCCGAGCATGGATCTAAAGTTTGGTTTGAAAGAGAAGCCAAAGAGTTATTACCAGAAGGCTTTACACATCCAGGTAGTCCAAATGGCGAATTTACAAAAGAAACTGACATCATGGATGTTTGGTTTGACTCAGGTTCATCACATGAAGCTGTATTAAAAGGCAGAAGTGATTTATCATTTCCAGCTGATTTGTACCTAGAAGGATCTGACCAATATCGTGGATGGTTCAACTCAAGTATTACAACAAGTGTGGCAATTAACGGCGTGGCACCATATAAAGCAGTTCTTTCTCAAGGATTTACATTAGACCCACAAGGACGTAAACAAAGTAAATCTTTAGGAAATACGATTGAGCCAAATAAAGTTACCAATCAAATGGGTGCAGATATTTTAAGACTTTGGGTATCAAGTGTCGATTATGAATCAGATGTTAAAGTAGACATGAACACATTAAATCAAATTGCAGAAGTTTATCGTAAAATTCGTAATACAATGCGTTTCCTATTAGCAAATACATCTGATTTTGATGTGAAAAAAGACCGTGTTGAATATGATAAATTGCGTTCAGTTGATAAATATATGATGATTCGTTTGAATGATACAGTTAAAACAATTCGTGATAAAGGATATGAAAACTATTCATTCTCTACAGTGTACAAGAGCTTAGTTAATTTCTGTACGAATGATTTATCAGCCTTCTATTTAGACTTCGCTAAAGATGTTGTTTACATCGAGGCAGGAGATAATCATGAACGCCGTGCAATGCAAACAGTATTTTATGATATTTTAGTGACATTAACTAAATTAATGACACCAATTTTACCATTTACTTCTGAAGAAATCTGGTCTCATTTACAAGAGGAAGAAGAATACGTACAACTTTCTGAATTACCTGGATATGATACTTACCCAGATCAAGAAGATATCATGGAACTTTGGGATGGTTTCATGGAAGTGAGAACAAACGTCTTAAAAGCTCTTGAAGAAGCAAGAAATAGTAAGCTAATTGGTAAATCATTTGAAGCAAAAGTTACGATTTATCCAAATGAACCAAAAGCAATGTTACTAAATGCATTAAACACTAACTTAGCGCAAGTATTGATTGTATCTGATTTAGTCGTTGAAAAACCAACAACTGAAGTACCAGAAAAAGCTGTTAGATTTAATGATGTGGCTATTTTAGTTGAACCTGCTCAAGGTGAAACATGTCAACGTTGTCGTGCAATTAAAGAAGATGTAGGAAGTCATAAAGATTTACCAACATTGTGTAATCGTTGTGCAGAAATTGTTGAAACAAATTATCCAGAAGCTGTGGCTGAAGGGTTAGAATAAAATTTAATATTAATACCTCAAACTACGATAAGGTGGTTTGAGGTTTCTTTATGAAAAGTATTGTAGAAAAAGGAGAAATAAAATGAAAAAACTAAATCGTTTGGTATTAGGAGCAACTCTGATTGTTACACTTGCAGGATGTGGAGCAAAAGACAATCAAAAAACGACAGAATCTAGTGAATCTAGTGCTAAAGTCAGCATTGTTTTAAAAGAAGAAGATAAAGAATTTGATTCAAAAGAAGTTAGTGTGAAAGAAGACGCTGTGTTATATGATGTATTAAAGGATAATTACGATATAGAAGATACAAAAGGATTTATCACCTCTATAGATGGTCATAAGCAAGATGAAAAAGAGAATAAATATTGGTTATATACAATCAATGGAAAACAAGCTGAAAAAGGTGTACAAGAAACAAAGGTATCTGACGGAGATAATGTCGTATTTGATTTATCTAAATTAGATTAGGAACGTGCTTATGTTTAAAAAAATAAGTACAAAAGAGATTACGATGATTGCGTTATTGACCGCTTTTTGTGTTGTCGGACGAATGTTAACAACTTGGATACCTAATGTACAGCCTATTACCGCAACGTTGATTCTTGTGGCGTTATACATGGGTGGAATTCAGGCGATGGTCATTGGAGCATTATCTATTTTGATTACTAATTTTTATTTAGGGATGGGGATTTGGACTATTGCCCAGATACTATCTTTTTGGACGATTATTTTATTGGTTGTATTGCTAAAAAGAATAATCCCTATTAAGACTAGCTTTTTTATGCAACTAGTAGTAAGTGGTTTATCAGGATTTTTCTACGGATTTTTAATTTCTGTTATGCTAGCACCATTTTTTGGCGTACAAAACTTTTGGGCTTACTATATTACAGGGATGAGCTTTGATATGATGCATGCGTTTGGTACAGTTTTTTTCTATGCTATATTGAAAAAGCCATTTGTTCACATTATTGAAAAAGAAATAAATACAAGAGGCTGACCCAAAAGTAATTTTTAAAATGAAAATCACTAAACTAACAAAATAGAAATCCCATGAAGTCAGTGTTTTAAGGCTCTATGTCAAATCGTGTTGATGGACAATAATATTGATGAAAAAGTCTCAAAAATGAAATAGAATTAATTGAAGTGAGGGAAGAAATTCTCTCGCTTTTTTATTTAACCTGAAAAACTTGATTTTGAATCAAAAAGATACGTCGTTTGAATAGTAGAAAGTTTCGATAGCCATAGGCCACACGTTTAATCACTTTAATTTTATTATTAATGCCTTCTAAGAAACCATTTGAATAGGAGTATTTAAAGGCATTCATGACTCCTTGGGAGAACTTACCAAATATCTTGAATTTATCTTTAAAATACTTTGGTAATTCAACAGGTATCTTTGAACATAACTCTAAAAATAAAACATAATCGTTGGTTCTATAAGCATACTTCAATTCTTGCATAAAATGATACGCTTTTTTTAATAGAGAACTATAAGAAAGTAACTCATCTACCAATTCGGTAGATGACATATTTCTCTTGAATAAAGGACGATAATAAAAGTGTTTATAGTTTAATTCAGAACTGTCCTTTAAAAGGAGTTTCCAATAACGCTTTAATCTTCGATACTGCTTTCCTTCCTCTTGATTGTGGCGTTTTAGCTGTTTCATTTCTTTTATTCTTAAGGTGTTGAAAGAGCGGTTAATATGTTGAATGATATGAAATCGATCTGTAACGATTTCGGCGTTTGGAAAGACTGTTTTTAATAGTTGACCGTAACTTGCATTCATGTCCATGACCAAAAATCTTACTTTTAGACGTGATTTTCTGGAATACTTCATAAAGTAAGAAACCAACTTATGCAATCTTTTATCAGGTAAGATATCGATTATTTTTTTAGATGCCGCATCAGCACAAATAAAGCTCATTCCAGCATGACAATCAGAAGTAGAGCTAAACTCATCTACACAAAGAGCTGTGGGCAAGAAGT
This sequence comes from Vagococcus martis, assembly GCF_002026305.1. Taxonomy (NCBI): domain Bacteria; kingdom Bacillati; phylum Bacillota; class Bacilli; order Lactobacillales; family Enterococcaceae; genus Vagococcus; species Vagococcus martis. The sequence continues at coordinate 1,807,930 of NZ_MVAB01000001.1, forward strand.
TAAAATTAGGTTGCTGATTATTCGTAAATGATACTAACACACGTTTAACAGTATTTTCAGAGACACTGTGGTATTCTGCGATTTTTTTACGTGATTGATTCTCTTTTAAGTCAAAGGCAATTTGGTATTTAAGCTGTTTAGAAATTTGACAATAGTCATCTACTAGAGAAGTAGAAGCACTGAAAGTTGATCCACAGTTTCTACAAAGGTAACGTTCTCTGTGAAGTTTTAGATAAGTTGGGCGACGTTCAACTTCAGGCAATTGACTAATGGTTTGATACGTTCCATTTTTAACGGATTGATAACATCCACATTTCTTGCATTGCTTATCTTTATTCACTAATCTTCCTGTAATCATGTTAACTGAGCGGTTGTTTCTCGCTTCGCGAGACAACCAATCCTCATTAAAAATAAGAGAATCATCTGTTAAATTGAGTAGTTTTCTTGTATTATTATCCATAGGGGTATTCTCCTTTGTAATGTTAGTTATAGTCGACTTAATTTTACCAATAAGAATGCCCCTTTTTCTATGCCTAAAATAAAAAATCGCATTGATAGAATTTAATCTATCAACACGATTTAGTGTACAGCCTGTTTTAATAAGCTGATTTCATGGGATTTTTCTATTTCAAGACTTTTGAGTCATCCTCCTTTATTTTGTGGACGAACGAATGACTAAATCTTGTGTAATATCTTTGGGTTTAAAATCAAGTTGTTTTAGTTGGCTATGGAGATAGTTAAAGCAATTTAAGGCTTGTGTTTCTAAATGACAATCAACCGTAGTCAAATGAACAATCTCACTGATAGTACTGTTATCAAATCCCATAATTCCAAGGTCTTCAGGTACTTTAATTCCTAATAGTTGTAATTCAGAAATACACTCAGCTGCAATAAAATCGGTATAAAAAACGAGTGCATCAGGCTTATGTACAGAGCTAGCCCATTTTTTTGCTATATGTCGTCCAGTATTAAGATGACTAGAGTTTACAAATATCCAATCGTAGTCTTTTTTTAATTCTGGATGATAGTCATAGAAATGATTGAGAGCTTTAATGCGGGCAATAGTATTTTTGTTATTTTCATCTCCTAAAATGTGACCAATTGATTGATAACCACGTGTTAACAAAAATTCTAGTGACATAAGGTAACTCTCATATTGATTGACATAAGACGAATAAATATCTGGAGAATCAATTCGATGCCATGTTGAAATAGGACCAAATTTTTTAAAAGGGATAATTTTATCCCATGAATTGCTTCTTGTAAAGATAAAAACAGCATCAACTTGTTTGTACTTCATTAAATTAAGCGCATCTAACTCTTTATCCTTATCTCCTCCAGTTACATACAAATTAACGTAGAAATCGTGGTTTAGAGCTGTTTTAGTAAATTCATTTAAAAAGATACTGGTATGTTGATTAAAGTCATGAGAAATAAAAGCTATGGTTTTAGTTAATCCTGACTGTAAATTACGTGCTAGCATATTTGGAATATAGCCTAATTCATGCATGGCTTTTTCAATTTTTTGTCGTGTTTCTTGACTAACATATCCTTTGTTAGAAACGACACGAGATACGGTAGACTTTGAAACACCTGCTTTTTTTGCTACATCAATAATTGTTGTCATACAAAGACCTCCATTTACAAAAATTATACCAAAAAAAACTTGACATGGGAATGTTCCCACAAGATAGAATGAACGTACAAACAAATATAAGGAGGAAATACAATGGGATTTAGACAAGATTTTTTATGGGGTGGCGCAACAGCTGCTAATCAGTGTGAAGGAGCTTATCGTGAAGATGGTCGAGGGTTAGCAAATGTTGATTTAGCTCCAGTTGGAGAAGATCGTGCCGCAGTTATTACTGGCGAGATGAAAATGTTTGATTTTGATGAACAACATTTTTATCCAGCCAAAGAAGCAATTGACATGTACCATCGCTACAAAGAAGACATTGCTTTATTTGCCGAAATGGGATTTAAAACATATCGCTTATCCATTGCTTGGTCTCGTATTTTTCCAAAAGGTGATGAAAAAGAACCAAATGAAGCAGGATTAAAATTTTATGAGGATTTATTTAAAGAATGTAAAAAATATGGGATTGAACCATTAGTTACGATAACTCATTTTGATTGTCCAATGCATTTAGTTGAAAAATATGGTGCATGGAGAAGCCGTGAATTAGTTGGTTTTTATGAAAACCTGTGTCATGTTATTTTTAATCGTTATAAAGGTTTAGTAAAATACTGGTTAACGTTTAATGAAATTAATATGATTTTACATGCCCCATTTATGGGAGCAGGCCTTTATTTTGAAGAGGGTGAAAACAAAGAACAAATCAAGTACCAAGCTGCTCATCATGAATTACTAGCTAGTGCGATTGCCACAAAAATTGCCCATGAAGTTGATCCAGAAAACAAGGTAGGATGTATGCTTGCTGCAGGAGCAAACTATGCTTATACTAGTAAACCTGAAGATGTTTGGGCGTCAAGAAAAGCTGATAGAGAAAACTATTTCTTTATTGATGTTCAATCTCGTGGGGAGTACCCGGCTTATGCGCTAAAAGAAATGGAACGAAATGGTATTACCTTACCAATTCAAGAAGGCGATTTAGAATTATTGAAAGAGCACACTGTTGACTTCGTGTCATTTTCTTATTATTCATCAAGATTGCAATCGACGGATCCAGCTGTGAATGAACAAACGAGTGGTAATATCTTTGAGTCACTTAAAAATCCTTATTTAGAGTCAAGTGAGTGGGGATGGCAAATTGACCCACTAGGATTAAGAATCACGTTGAATGATTTATACGATCGCTATCAAAAACCATTGTTTATTGTAGAAAATGGATTAGGTGCAGTGGATACACCAGATGAAAATGGATATGTAGCAGATGATTATCGTATTGAGTATTTAGCAGAGCATATCAAAGCGATGAGAGATGCAGTTGAAATTGATGGGGTTGATTTATTGGGTTATACGACTTGGGGATGTATTGACTTAGTCAGTGCGGGTACTGGTGAAATGAAAAAACGTTATGGATTTATTTATGTAGATCGTGACAATGAAGGAAATGGAACACTTAATCGAAGTAAGAAAAAATCATTTGATTGGTATAAAAAAGTCATTGCAACAAATGGAGAAGATTTGAGCAATAGCTAATTATTATGAAGGCTTCAGATTTTTTCTGAAGTCTTTATTTAAATAAAGTACATTTATTATTTACAAGAAAGCGGAAACATGTTATTATCTGTATGTAAAGGATTGTAACTGCTAAGCAGGCAAGACCTAAATTGAATGAAATAGTGAACGACAAGATTAGTCTCAGTATATGTCTGGGATTAGTTTGCGTAGACTATTTTAGTCAGTTTAGGTCTTTTTTGCATTCAAAAATGTAAGGAGGAATTATTATGGCAAAGCTTTCTAATAGAGAGTTAGCGACACAAGTTTTAGAATTAGTTGGAGGAAAGGAAAATGTGAGTAGTGTTGTTCATTGTGCAACACGCCTACGTTTTAAATTGAAAGATGAATCAATTGCTAAGACTGAAGAAATAAAAAAAATACCAGATGTTATCCAAATCGTTCAAAGTGGAGGGCAATACCAAGTTGTAGTAGGAAGTAGAGTATCAGATGTTTTTAATGAACTACTAGACGTATCTGGGCTTGGAGAATCAACAGAAGATGAGAAAAAAGATAGTAACATCTTTAATAAATTTGTTGACATTATATCAGGTGTTTTTACACCATTTTTAGGAGCACTGGCAGGAACTGGAGTATTAAAAGGGCTATTATCTATTTTATTATTGACAGGTGTTTTAACAGACAAGTCAGGAACTTATCAAATTCTTTATGCGGCATCAGACGGATTAATGCAATTTTTACCATTTGCTGTTGCGTTTACAGCTGCTAAAAAATTTAAAACAGATCCTTTTATTGCCTTATCAATAGCAGGAGCTCTATTATACCCATCTATCACACAAATGGCAGGAGAACAAGCAGCATTGTCATTTATGGGGATACCTGTCATCATTAGTCCAACAGGTTATATGCAAACAGTGATCCCAATCATATTGTTTGTTTGGTTACAAAAATATATTGAGAAATTTATGAAAAAAGTTATTCCTGAGTTTTTAAAAATTATTTTAGTCCCAATGTTTACTATTATGATCATGGTACCCTTAACTTTTGTTGCAATAGGGCCTTTAGGAACAATCATTGGAACAGGATTAGGAACAGCTTATACAGCAGTCTTTAATTTTAGTCCTATATTAGCAGGTGCAGTTATGGGTGGCTTATGGCAAGTGTTTGTAATGTTTGGGATGCATTGGGGTCTTATTCCAATAGCATTGAATAATTTGACACAATATGGTTTTGATACTTTAACGCCAATGTTATTAGGAGCTGTTTTAGCTCAGGCTGGAGCTGCTTTTGCGGTATTTATGAGAACAAAAAATGAAAAACGAAAAGCATTGGCACTTTCAGGAACGTTGACTGCTATTTTTGGTATTACGGAACCGACTGTTTACGGTGTGACTTTACCTCTAAAAAAACCATTTATTGCTGCTTGTATCGGTGGAGCTGTTGGTGGAGCGATTATCGGTGGAGCTGGTGTTAAATTATTTGCTAGTGGTTTAGTGAGTGTATTATCAATACCTGGCTTTGTGAGTACGATTGATGGTGTTGAATCCAACGTTATGATGGGAATTATTGGAAGTATTGTATCTATTGTTGTGGCATTTGTTATGACGTTGGTTATTGGATTTGATAAAGAAGTAGAATCCAATAATGAGGAATCAAATAACGTATCATCATCAGTTGGTACATCAGGTCAATCAGGATCAAGAGAAGAGTTAGTTTCTCCTGTAACAGGTGAGGTTGTTCCGCTGTCTGAAGTCAAAGACGAAGTATTTTCTTCTGGTGCGCTAGGAAAAGGTATCGCGGTTAATCCAACTATCGGTGAGTTATATGCACCAGCAACAGGAGAAATTACCACTGTATTTCCAACAGGACATGCAATCGGTATGACAACAAATGATGGTTCTGAGATACTGATCCATATTGGTATGGATACTGTTGAGTTAGATGGAAAAGGATTTGATATTAAAGCTAAGCAAGGGGATAAAGTAAATCAAGGTGATTTATTAGGATACTTCGATATTGATTATATTAAAGAAGCAGGAAAACCTGTTGTCACTCCAATAGTCATTACAAACTCAGATCAGTTTTTAGATGTCCTTACATTAGATCAAAAAGATATTGTATCAGGAGAAGAATTATTAGTGGTAATCAAATAACGGTGTTTTTATGATATGATAATTAATTCTGTAAAAAAACATTTATAGGATGTATAATAAAATGAGGATTAATGATAATATCACTGGTTTAAGAAAAGGACACAAGAGATGATTATAAAAAAAATTTTAAATAATAATGTGGTAATTTCTGATAATAAAGAATCTCAAGAAGTAGTTGTGATGGGCAAAGGTATTGCATTTAATAAAAAAGTTGGAGATAAAATATCTTTAATTGCTATTGATAAGATGTTTGTTAATCATTCTGGAAGCGAAAGACAAGAGATGGAAAAATTGGTCGAAAAAATACCACCAGATATCATCGAAGTATCTAAAGAGATTATGTTATTAGCAGAAAAAGAAATTGGTTATAATTACTCTGAGAAATCTTATTTAAGTTTAACGGATCATTTGTTTTATGCTATAGAACGGGCTCGCGAGAAGATTTCACTTCCTAATCCATTATTATTTGATATAAAAAAGTTTTATTCAAAAGAATTTAAAGTCGCTTTAAAAGCGGTTGAAATTGTGAAGGATAAGCTAAATGTGGACATGACAGAGGAAGAAGCAGGTGTGATAGCTTTGCATTTGGCCAATAGTGTGACAGATTATCAGGATATGGCTACGACGATGAAAAATACAGAAATTGTAAAAAATATTCTTAATGTTGTTAGGCGATATTTTGGATGCGAGTTTGATGAAACCTCTACTAACTATCAAAGAATGGTTACTCATATTCAGTTTTTTGTGCAACGTATCATGAATAATGAGTTAAGTGAAGAAACGGATGATTTTCTTTATGAACTAGTGCAGTCTAAATATCCTGAGGCGTTGCAGTGTAGCTTAAGAGTGAGAGATTATCTATTGACTAAGCGAGATATCACTATCGGACAGTCAGAAATAGTTTATTTAACCATTCATATCAATAGAGTAATAAGCCATAAATAGTGTTGAGAGGCTGACCCAAAAGTAACTTTTTCAATCAAAATCACTTAACTATCAAAATAGAAATCCCATGAAATCAACGTTGTAATTAACGGATTTCATGGGATTTTTTATATTCTAATACTTTTTGGTCAGCCTCTTTTTTATATCATAAATTAAACATAAGAGGAGTTACTTAATATAATAGAAAGGGCTACAAAGATACTAATAACTGAATAGATAGTACAGGTGTAAAGATTGTATAAAGATAAAAGTAAAAGTTTAACACTATCTTTATAAAAAGCTTGTTATGATGTGTTCATCTTAAAAAAAAGGAAGGGAAAATAGATGATCATTATCTCGTTTATTGTAGCAGTCGCATTACTAATATATTTATTTTATCAGTTATTTTGGGGGGATTAGTGAAATGAATCAGGTATGGATGATGCAAATCATATTTTTCATCGTGTTAATTATTATCGCGATACCTTTAGGACGTTACATAAATAAAGTCATGACGAATCAGAATAATCTACTAACAAAAATCGTTCAACCAATAGAACATTCTGTGTATAAATTTTTAGGTCCAGTATCAAAAGAATCAATGAGAGGAAAAGATTATGCCATAAGTGTATTGATTTTTAGTGCTATCTCATTTGTTGTCTTGTTTTTAATGTTAATTTGTCAGGGATTTTTACCATTAAATCCAGAAGGGCTACCTGGTTTAAGTTTCCCTTTAGCGTTTAATACAGCCGCAAGTTTTGTCACCAATACAAACTGGCAAGCTTATGCTGGAGAGGAAACGTTATCCATTTTTAGTCAAGCGATTGGGTTAACCGTTCAAAACTTTGTTTCAGCTGCCATTGGTATTTCAGTATTGTATGTGTTGTTACGTGGTTTTAAAGAAAAAACAACGAAATATTTAGGTAATTTTTGGCAAGATATGACACGCGTTATTTTATATATATTAGTTCCATTGTCACTTGTGGTGTCCATTATTCTATTATCACAAGGTGTGGTTCAAACATTATCGACTTCTGTTGAGACAACAAGTTTAGAACTAGGAGAAAAAATATTCTTACCACTTGGAACAGTTGCCAGTCAAATTGCGATCAAACAACTTGGAACAAATGGTGGTGGCTATTTTGGAAGTAACTCGGCCTTTCCATTTGAAAATCCAACCATTATCAGTAACTTTGTTGAAAATATCTCTATCTTGTTAATTCCTGTTGCATTGATTGTTGCCTTTGGTGTGTTTGTTAAAGATTGGAAACAAGGGCGCACAATTATGATTGTATCATTTGGTTTTTTAATCGCAGCTATGATTGGTGTGACGTTAACGGAATACTATGGTCCACAATACAGCAATGTCATTGGTCAACTAAATATGGAAGGAAAAGAAACACGATTTGGTATTGGTTGGTCAAGTTTATGGGCGGTTAGTACAACAGCTGCATCGAATGGATCAGTTAATGCAATGCTAGATAGTTTTACACCACTTGGAGGATTAATCCCAATGTTCTTAATGCAGTTGGGAGAAATTATTTTTGGTGGTGCTGGTAGTGGGTTATACGGCATGATTGTGTTCATCATGTTAGCCATCTTTATTGCAGGGCTATTAGTTGGTCGTACGCCAGAATATTTAGGGAAAAAAATCGAACCATTTGATATGAAAATGGCATGCTTAGTTATTTTAACCCCATTACTCCTAACATTGATTGGCACGATGGTATTTATCTTAAATCCTGATGCGATGAATGATTTAACTAATTCAGGTCCGCACGGGTTCTCGGAAATATTATACGGTTTAACCTCGCTTGCAAATAATAATGGTAGTGCGTTTGCCGGTTTAGCGACAAATACAGTCTTTTTGAATATCTTAGGTGGCGTGATCATGCTGTTATCACGATTTATTCCGATGACTGCGATTATCTTTTTAGCTAGTCATTTAGGTAAGAAAAACGTGGTTGCAGAAAGTTCAGGGACATTATCAACGACAAATACAACATTTATCGTGATGTTAATTATTACGATTTTAGTTATTGGTGCTCTTAGTTTCTTACCATCTATGGCACTAGGACCAATTGCCGAATTCTTTTTAACGAAATAACTCAGTAAGGAAGGAAATAAATCATGGAAAATAAACAACATATTTTTCAAGATGCCTTAAAAGCATCAATAAAAAAATTATCACCAAAAGTACAAATTCAAAATCCGGTGATGCTTGTGGTTTATATAGGGGCAGTGTTATCCACTATTATCTATTTTTTAAGCTTTATGAGTGATCAAGGAGCAGATCCTTTCTTTATTTTTGTGATTGCTTTAGTATTGTGGTTGACAATTCTGTTTGCTAACTTTGCTGAAGCTATCGCAGAAGGACGAGGAAAAGCACAAGCTGCGAGTTTAAAACAAGCGAAACAAGACGTCTTAACACGTAAAATTAATTCGATTGAGGATATCAAAACACAACAATTTATCTCACTAAAATCATCCGATTTGAAAAAAGGTGATTTGGTCTATGTTGAAGCTGGTGAACAAATTCCAATGGATGGAGATGTCGTTGAAGGGGCCGCTTCAGTGGATGAAAGTGCCATTACGGGTGAATCAGCTCCTGTTATTCGTGAATCTGGTGGTGATAGAAGTGCTGTGACAGGTGGGACAACTATTGTATCTGATTTTTTAGTAATAAAAGTTACATCAGAAAGTGGCGAATCATTTTTAGATAAAATGATTTCAATGGTGGAAGGAACAGAACGTAAAAAAACACCAAATGAGATTGGGTTGCAAATCATTTTAATCATGTTAACGATCATTTTCTTAGTCGTATCTGTCACATTATTACCATTTACGAAGTTTTCAAGTGAGTTGGCTGGACAAGGTGAGATGCTAAATCTTATTACTGTCATTGCCTTACTTGTTTGTTTGGCACCAACCACGATTGGTGCACTTGTTTCATCAATTGGGATTGCCGGAATGAGTCGTTTAAATAAAGAAAATGTTATTGCGATGAGTGGACGAGCGATTGAAGCGGCTGGTGATGTGGATATTTTATTATTAGATAAAACAGGAACAATCACCTTAGGAAATAGACGAGCAAGTGAATTTTTACCGGTAGATGGTGTGAAAGAAGAAGAGCTAGCCGATGCCGCGCAACTATCTTCTTTAGCCGATGAAACAGCGGAAGGTCGTAGTATTGTTGTCTTAGCAAAAGAAAGATTTGATATTCGTGGTAGAGAATTAAATGACCAAGAAGTCAACTTTATCGAGTTTACTGCTAAAACGAGAATGAGTGGGATTGATTACCAAGGTGATGAAATTCGTAAAGGGGCAGCCGATACGATGAAAAGCTATGTAGAATCACTAGGCGGTACGTATCCTGAATCATGCGACAAATTAGTTCAGCGAGTTGCATCAGAAGGTGGCACGCCACTTGTTGTCGTGAAAAATAAACAAGTGTTAGGTGTCATTTATTTAAAAGATATCGTCAAAAATGGGGTCAAAGAAAAATTCGAAGACATGAGGCGTATGGGGATTAAAACCATTATGATTACAGGTGACAATCCAATGACTGCCGCAGCGATTGCGGCTGAAGCAGGAGTAGATGACTTCTTAGCTGAGGCAACGCCAGAAAATAAAATGAGTTTAATCAAAGATTATCAAGAAAAAGGTCACTTAGTAGCAATGACAGGAGACGGAACAAATGATGCACCGGCTCTTGCTCAAGCAGATGTGGCGGTGGCGATGAATACAGGGACACAAGCAGCAAAAGAAGCAGGAAATATGATTGATTTGGATTCAAGTCCAACCAAACTAATCAGTATCGTCAAAATTGGGAAACAATTGTTGATGACGAGAGGAGCATTGACAACGTTTAGTATTGCCAATGATATTGCAAAATATTTTGCGATTATTCCCGTTTTGTTTTTCAGTATTTACCCATCATTAGAAGCGTTAAATATTATGAACTTAACAAGTCCAACGACTGCAATTTTATCAGCAGTCATCTATAATGCGTTGATTATTATTGCGCTTATTCCTTTATCACTTAAAGGGGTGTCATACAAAGAAAAACCAGCTAATAAAATATTAAGTCATAATTTATTAGTATATGGACTTGGTGGAATTATTGCGCCATTTATTGCCATAAAATTAATTGATATGTTCTTAACTTTGATTATTATGTAGGAGGGACAACCATGAAAAAAATTATCCTAGCGTCATTAAAAGGTGTGTTGATTTTTACCTTAATTTGTGGTGTATTATATACATCAGTTGTAACAGTAATTGGTCAAACATTCTTTAATGATAAAGCGAATGGTAGTTTAGTCACTAAAGAAATTGATGGTCAAAACGTAACGGTAGGCTCAAGCTTGATAGGTCAAACATTTTCAGAAGATAAATATATCCATGGTAGACCACAAGAAGTGAGTCAATTATCACCAGTGTCAGAAGAACAAAAAGAAAAAGTAGCTAATCGAGTAAAAGAATCAGGAAAAGAAAATGTTCCAGTTGATTTAGTGACAGGTAGTGCTAGTGGTGTTGATCCGCATATTTCGTTATCATCTGCAATGTTTCAAGTTGAACGCGTAGCAAAAACAAGAGGAATAGATGAAGAAGAGATAAAAAAAGTCATAACAGATCATGCAGAAGGTGGCTTCATTAGTGGCACAACGGATAAACGTGTAAATGTTTTAGCTGTGAACCTCGCACTAGATGAACTAGGCTAAAAGGTGGCAAGAATATGGATGAGAGGCAAAGTGCCCAAGACATTCTTGAAAAAGTAAAAAAAAGTGAAGAGCGTCAGAATAGAGCAAAATTAAAAGTATTTTTTGGCTACGCAGCTGGTGTGGGGAAAACCTATGCGATGTTAAAAGAGGCACACGAACTTCAAGATGAAGGAATAGATGTCCTACTTGGTTACATCGAACCTCATGCCAGACCAGAAACGAAACAATTGGTAGAAGGCTTGCCGATATTATCAACAAAAAGCATTCATTATAAAGGCATTGATTTGCAAGAGTTTGATGTCGATGAGGCTTTAAAAAGACATCCAGATGTGATATTAGTCGATGAGTTAGCTCACACAAATGCTCCAGGCACTCGAAATAAAAAAAGATACCAAGATATCGAAGAGCTACTAAAAGCAGGAATAGATGTTTACACGACAGTCAACGTGCAACACATAGAAAGTTTGAATGATATTGTGGAAACGTTGACTGGAGTAAAAGTACAAGAAACGGTGCCAGATACTTTCTTTGATAACAGTTCATTAAAGGTAATTGATATTGAACCACAAGAGCTGATTGATCGCTTAGAGCATGGCAAGATTTACACAGAATTTAATGCCAAAAACGCACTGTCAAATTTTTTTAAACCAGAAAATTTATCTGTCTTACGCGGGATTGCCATTCGTCGAGCATCTGATCATATCAATGTGATGAATCAACAAGAGATGGTACAACCAACAGGAATTCATACGAAAATGTTGACCTTAATAGATGATACTCATCTAGGTATGACCGAAAAGTGCTTGCGATGGACATCACGCTTATCAACGGCTTTAGGAAGTGAGTGGCTGGTTTTAGAAGTAGTTGAAGATTTATCAGATCACGATGAATCAGAAAGTGCAAAATTAGCTAAAAAATTAGGTGCAGAAGTGGTTGTGGTTGAGAGTGATAATTTTTTAGAGACAGTTGTCACGTTCACTAAAAAATATAATGTCACAGATTTAGTTATGGGAAAATTAATCAATCGTTCAAAACTAATCCGTCTTTACCGCGCACCATTAGAAGATGAGTTGATGGTTTTATTACCTGATGTGGATATCCATTTAGTACCTTACAAATCACAAAAATATATTGTTAATGAGTTTAATAAAGAGAAAAAAAGTAAACCGTTCGAATTCTATTGGCGTGATTGTTACGTCACCATATTAGGTTTGTTACTAGCCACTGTTTTTTCAGAATATGGAACTTATCTTACTCTGGGTGATCAAAACATCATTTTAGTGTACCTACTTTATGTGATGTTAGTCGTTCGTCTAACGAAAGGGTACATATGGGCTATTGTATCGTCTGTTTTAAGTGTCTTAGTATTTAATTGGTTCTTTGTTCCACCGTTGTTTTCTTTTTCAGTGTATAAAGAAGGGTATATTGTGACGCTTGTTATTATGTTATTTGTGGCATTATCAATTAGTAACTTAATGGCGCAAATTAAACGACAAGCTATGTATGCCATCAAACGAGAACAACAATTAGAAATCCTTTATGAGCTGAATAAAAAATATTTATCTGTTCACACGAAAAAAGAAATCATGGAAGTAACATCTCATTATTTATCTGAGACATTAGATAGACGTGTCGTGTTGTATGGTGAGGAGATATTAACCCCACAAACATTAAACGAAGAAGATTACATTGGTGGAATAGATGAGTTAGCTGTGGCGAACTGGACATTTATCAATCAAAAAAAAGCCGGTTACGGAACAGACACCTTAATGGGATCAAAATCATTATATATTCCTGTTTTATCAAATGGTGTAACGTTAGCTGTCATGGGAATAGAGAGCAATAAACAAAAAGTTATGACGGATGATATTGTCATGTTTTTAGAATTAATTTCGACACAACTTGTTTTAGCAATTGAGCAAAATAATCTCGTAATGGATAAACAACGAATAGTACTAGAAAATGAAAAAGAACGGATGAGAGGAAATTTACTTCGTGCGATTTCTCATGATTTAAGAACACCGTTAACTGGCATATCAGGATCAGTTGAGACTGTATTAAACGATTTGAACTCGGGTGAGTGCCATATTGAAATGGATCGTAAATTATTAAGAGGAGTCCAAGATGACGCTGACTGGCTGATTCGTATGGTAGAAAACTTACTATCTGTGACTCGGATTAACGAAGAAACGATGAAAGTTAAAAAACAAGAAGAAGCAGTTGAAGAAGTGGCATCAATTGCCTTACAACGAATTAAGAAAAGCTATCCCGAAGCGACAATTATCAGTCATTTACCAGAAGACTTTTTACTTGTCCCCATGGATGCGATTTTGATTGAACAAGTATTGTTTAACTTGATTGAAAATGCCATTAAACATTCTAACAGTCAATCGCCTATTTATTTTGATGTAACTTATTCAGATAAAGAGGTTTGTTTTAGTGTGAAAGATAATGGCATAGGTGTGACCGATGAGCAGCGTGCCTATTTATTAAATGAATCTAAAAAACAAGACACCCCCATTGATTCAAAAAATGGGATGGGTATAGGGTTATCGATTGTTAAAACAATTGTTATGGCACATGATGGTCAATTATATGTTGAAAAAAATCCAGAAGGTGGGGTAATATTTTCGTTCACTCTACCAACAGGTGAAAGGAGCTAGTATGCCAACTATATTAATTATAGAAGACGATCAAGTTATTGCAGATTTTATGAAAGTGGTCTTAGAAAAAGAAAATCATACAACATACGTGGCTCATTCGGCTTTGGAAGGACTATCAATGTATCGTATGTGGCCGATTGATATGATATTGCTTGATTTAGGGTTGCCTGATCAAGATGGCTTAGAGCTGTTAAAACAAATTAGAAAAGACAGTGAGGTACCAATTATTGTGATATCAGCAAGAGATGATGAATTGACGAAAGTTGAAGCACTCGATTTAGGAGCAGATGACTATATAACCAAGCCCTTTGGAACACCTGAACTTTTGGCCAGAATCCGTACAACATTACGGCATTTTAATCAACGAGTGCAAACAGAAGAAGAAATAAAACTCATTCAAAACGGTGAGTTATGTGTAGATATAGAAAAGCATCTCGTGACAAAACGTGGTGAGACAATCCATCTGACACCAAACGAATATAAAATCGTTCAATTGTTGGCAGAAAATGTAGGAAAGGTTTTGACTCATTCTTTTATCTCAAAAAAAGTATGGGGTCCTTACACTAATGAGAGTAAAACCTTAAGAGTAAACATGTCTAACATTAGAAAAAAAATAGAAGATAATCCATTAGAACCTGAATATATCACAACAGAAATCGGCATTGGTTATCGAATGTTGGATAAACAATAAACCCACGCTAAAAAGCGTGGGTTTATTTAGTCTAATGGTGTATCAGCAGGGATATTTTTCTCCATAGAATCTATTTCTTCCTCTAAAGAGGCAACTTCTCTTTTTTTTATAGCAAGTTGTTCTTTCTTTTCCTCAAGTGTTTCTTCTTTGTCTTCCAAAGGTGACTTAATTAAGTAATTCCAAAGAATCGCAAATAGCGTACCTATGAACGTATCAATAACACGGTCAATTGCGTAGGTAAAAGAACTTGTTTTAGGAATCGAAAAACATAAAAATAAAAGAGTGGCAACACCACCAATAATGCCTTTTTCATTTTTTAAACGAATGGAAATGGTGATAGTGACTAAGACAAAAAATGGGACTAAAAAGATTTCACCAATTGATTGATTTGGTAATTTTAACAGACAGAGGTAGTATAAAATTCCCGAAATACCACCAATTGTATTTCCTAAAATTCTTGATTTTCCAAAGCTCATAGTGGTAGACATGTCTTCTCTTAAAGCAAATACAGCTGCAAGTGTCGCAACCATAGGGGACCCTCGATGTGTAATATGAAAAAAGATAATACAACACATGACGGCAATCGCAGTTTTTAATGTTCGTAGACCTATTCGATATTTTCCAATAACCATTTTGACGACCATTCTCCTAGTTTATTTATGATTTGATGGAGCTGATTTTTGATAGTCATTAATCAAATCTGTTGTGTAAGAAATATTTTGCAGAGTTTCATTGGTTACGAGTAATGTCGCACCATTTGCTCTATCAATAGCTGAAAATAAGGCATCTGCCGTATCGACAGTGACATCATTATATAACTCTTTTTCTTGTGAAAGACTTGATTCTAGGTATAATTGTAAAGATTCGATGTTGTTGATTATAATATCAACGCTACTTTGTATGGCAACAAGTTTTGTATTATCCACATCAACTGCCTTTTTTGAAAGAATCGCTTTTAGTTCTTTATTGTAAGACTTAATCAACTTATTATCTTTTTTCAAAGTAGAGAGTATTTCCTCACGTTCGTCATAACTTTTATTTAAGCTACTCATGTCATTCCCTAAAATGTCTGTTAGATTTTTTTCATGAATCTCTTTGTCATAAGTTGTAGAGAAATGCTCGATAAGTGTATTTAAAGAGGAAATAGTTTGCTTTTCTTCTTTCAGTTGCTGATTGATATTCTCCGTAACGGTCACAGATTGATCTAATTCTTGTGTAATACCACACGCACTTAAAGTGAACACAAACACAGATAATATAAAAAATGATTTAATACGCGACATAATTTCCCCTCCTTAATATACCCTTATGATAAACGAAAGAGACAGAATTTTCTAGTATTTGACGAGAAACAAATTTTGACTTTAAATAGAGTAAGGATAAAGTGTGAAAAGAGGATGACAATGAAAATAGGATTACGCACAGTAAAAACGGCTGTCACAGCATCAATTGGTATATGGTTAGCAACTATTTTAGGGTTTAAATATGCCTCAACAGCAGGAGTTGTCGCAATTTTAAGTGTGACAAATACAAAACGATCGTCTGTAAAAATTGGGGTGGGGCGTATATTAGCATTTATACTAGCAACAATCATGGCCTATTTTTGGTACCATGTGATAGGATATACCCCACTTGCTTATTGCCTGTTGTTACTTTTTTACATTCCTGTTGCAGGTAAGTGGAAAATGCCAGAAATTGTTCCAATCAACTCAGTATTGATGACACATTTTTTAAATGAAAAATCAATGGCACCTTGGCTTATATTAAATGCATTTGGATTATTACTAATCGGAATTACGTTGGCACTTATTGCAAATTTGCATATGCCTAGTGTGAAAGAAGACATCGAAGAAAATAAACAAGTCGTCGATCAAACCATTCAAAAATTACTGCGTCAATTTTCGGAACTATTATATCGAAAAGATGTGGCAAATGAATGTAATGCGTTGTTAGAAGGCTTGTCAAAATCGATTAAACAAGGAAGACAACTATCAAAACGTCACATGGAAAATCAATTACTATCTCAAGACGAGTATTATTTAAGTTACTTTAATATGAGATTAAGACAATTTGAAACACTTGAAGATATGAATGAACTAATAAAACAAATTGATGTTGATAAAGATGTGGCTGAGAGTGTGGAGACTTTATTAATTAATATTGCCAACACTTATGCCGAAGACAATGATGGTTTGGCTTTAAAAGAAGAAGTATTAGAAGTATTTCAAATGTATGAAACTAAACCATTACCAACATCACGTTCAGAATTTGAAAATCGTGCTAAATTGTATCAATTGTTGTTACAAGTTCAAACTTTTATAGATATTAAAGTGAACTTTAGTCGAATGCATGAAAAAATGTTGTAGTTTTTTTAAACTTATATCATCAGGTAGTGTATTTGATTCAAAAGTCTACCTAAATATAGTAAAATGATATAAGATATCATTTTATTTATTGATTTAATGTAGAAAAGAGGATGACGTATTATGCATCAAGCAATGGTTAATATTATGTTAGACCGTATAAAGGATCAATTTATTAGCGAAGAGGTGTTTTGTAACAATATTTTAGAATTACCTGTAGCTATGTGGACGGATTGGAAAAAAGGATTAGTTCAGTTACCAAATGATAAAATGCAAAAGATAAAAAATCTGTTTTCCGATTATGAATGGATGTTACTTCATAAAATTGTTAGTCAGACGATTATGTTTCCAGAAAAAAGAAATTATGCAAGTGTCGAATACAAACGATTAAAAACAGTTATTGCAAATACATGGATAAAATCAGGTTTAGCTAATGTCGAGTTGATTACCCAACAACGTTTTAGTAATCAAGAGTTGTTAAATGCACCACAAAAACATGTAGTTGTATTACGTGTTGTGATGAATTATGGTGAATGGGGTTATGATGATATTTTAGAATTCTTCATGCCAGGAATTGTCCAACAACAAATTGAAGAATCTAAAATTGATTTACTAGAATGGCTAGATGAAAATTTAACAGATACTTATGCTGAAGAAAATGCTGAAGATAAAGGGAATGATTAGTCACTATGGCTAAAAAAGTATTTGTTGGGATTATAGGTTGTTTTATTGCGCTTGGAATATGGTTTAAAGTTGGGTCAAACCAACAAGCAGTCGAAAAAACAGAGGAAAGATCAACAAAACAAACAACAAAAATTAAAACAGATGATATTTATCCAGGTAACGCGTCAGATTGGAATTTAATCTTAGTAAACAAAGATAATAAAATTGAAAAAGAGCCTACTAATTTGAAAGAGTTACCTAATGGAAAAAAAATTGATAGTAGAATTTATGATGCCTTTAACGACATGGTTGAAGCTGCGAATAAAAAAGGTTTCAAATTAGTTGTGATCTCTGGCTATCGATCTGTTGCAGAACAAACAGCTATCGTGCAACGAGATATAGCGACATATAAAGCTCAAGGATTATCTGATGAGGACGCGAAAAAGCAGGCAATGGCATACTTAACAGAGCCTGGATTAAGTGAACATCATACAGGCTTAGCTATTGATATTTTAGAACAAGAATGGTACAACCAAGGAAATATGCTAGAAGGAGCGTTTGGTGACACTCCAGCTGGAAAATGGATTGAAGAAAATGCTAGTGAGTACGGCTTTATTGTACGATATGAACATGGAAAAGAAGATATAACCGGTATTAATTATGAACCTTGGCATATTCGATATGTCGGTAAAGCTAATGCGTTATACATGAAAGAACATAATTTGTCACTAGAAGAATATGTAGAAATGATTAAAAGTAGGTAATTTATGGCAAAAAAATACGCAAGAAGGAACAAACCTCGATATAAATTAACCTTACCTATATTGGTAGGTGCGTTGCTTTTGTTGGTAAGTATGGTTGTCTTTTTATTAAGTTTAAGAGGATTAACTAGTCCCACACAGACCATTCAGTCTGAAGAAACAAACACAACAAATAAGCAAGCTTTTATCGATGAAATTGTTCCAGTAGCTAAAGAAATGCAAGCCAGTCATGGGATTATGCCAAGTATTGTTTTGGCTCAAGCCATTCTAGAATCTGATTGGGGGACAAGTGAATTGAGTGCGAAATATAATAATTTATTTGGTATTAAATCATTTAGTCCCAATGATCATTCTATCAAGCTTGAAACCAAAGAATATAAAGATGGTAAGTGGGAAACTATCAAGGCTAATTTTAAAGTATATGCTAGTTGGTCTGATTGCATTAGAGATCATACTTTGTTATTTGTTCAAGGAGTTGACTGGGATCCTTATTTATATCAAGGCGTTCTTTTGGCAGATGATTATCAAACAGCAGCCAAAGCCTTACAAGTGGCAGGGTATGCAACTGACCCGGGTTATGCTGATAAGTTGGTATCACTTATTAAACAATATCAATTAGATCAATATGATCATTAAAGTTGAGCTTTAATAATGTATATTAAAGTTCAATTTATTTTGGAGGAGAAAAAGAAATGCATCGAGAAAAAAGAATTGCACCTGAAATTGTGACAAATTTACGAAAAGATTTAATTCACGTGCCAAATATTATTCGGAACTGTTCAGGTATTAAAATATATGGCAAACGTATAAAATCTATTTGTTATTCAACTGATATTGCCATTATTCGAAATATTGATGCCGATGCGGTGATTGCAGTATACCCATTTACTCCCCATCCAACTATAACAAAAGCGATCATTGAATCAGCTGACGTGCCAGTTTTTTCTGGAGTGGGTGGTGGACTAACACAAGGAAATCGGTCAGTCAATATGAGTATGTTTGCTGAAGCAAATGGATCAATCGGCGTTGTTGTCAATGCTCCCACACCTAAAGAAACAATATATGATATTTCACAAACTATTGATATACCTATTATTGGAACCGTCACATCAGAATTTACCGATATAGATGAAAAAATTGCAGCAGGCGTTCAAATCTTAAATGTGAGTGGTGGAAAACACACAGCTCATATTGTTCGTACTATTCGTGAGAGATACCCACTATTTCCAATAATGGCGACTGGCGGGCCAACAGAAGAGTCAATTATGGAGACCATTGAAGCTGGAGCAAATGCTATTACCTATACTCCTCCATCAAACGGAACATTATTTAGTAAGAAGATGCAGAACTATCGTGCAGTTGAGAAAGAAGAGCACGATATTGAATGATATTTTGAGCATTCAAATGAAACTCTGTATAAATAAATAGATATTTACATTTAAATATCGTGGCATTTCGTGTAGAATATAAAAGGTAGATAATTTATTTAGTTTTTTATAATGTTAAATAGACTTAGGAGAGAATAAAATGGAACTTAAAAGACAACAAGAGTTTGTACAATCATATCATTACGATGCATTACCACAAGATCATTCAGAAGAAACATCAATTAATGTGAGTTTAAATCCTTTTGAAATCACCGAAGAAATGGACATTGATCCAGAAAATAACTCAATTTTAGGTTTAAGAATTGAATTTAAAATTATATTAGAAAATGTTGCGATAAGCGGAGATGTAGCGCAGTTTGTTCAGACTGTAGGGCGTAAAGTAGAGAAAATAGAAGATTTATCTTCTGATGAAGTAAATACCTTAGTGCATCCGTTATTCGTTTTAATCGAACGTCTAACTTATGAAGTAACAGAAATTGCACTGGATAAACCTGGTGTACAACTTAACTTTTCTCAAGAAGGCTAGAAAGTCTAAAAAAGTGTTGTTGTATAACAACGCTTTTTTAGTATAATTATAATTGAGTTAACAAATAACGGAGGTAATATAATGGAAAAGGAACAGGGGAAAATCAGTATGCGTTTGTTTAAAAAAGAAAAAGTAAAGCCTCGAACGAAATCAATTATAGTGATGTCTGATAACCCCATACCAAATAAGCTTACTAATCAATTAGAAGTATTATTTGATCCAGTTTTTACTTATCAAATTAATCAGAGATTATCAGTTTTTTTTCATAGATGGCAAACGGTACTAGCCATTTATCCGATAAAGAAAGCTTTTTATCATATTAATGATATTGGATTTATTAAATTATATATTTCATTTGGTGTAACAAGTTTATTAGATGATGTGGAAATAAAACATTTTTTTCAAACAGTTCAAGAGTTATTGACAGCACCATACTTGGGTACTAATCAAGTAGAGACAAGTGTACCTACTTTTTCGTCAACATTAGAAAAAAAAGCTACTCCTCAAAAGAACACCTTACTTGCTCAAGATTCAGTAATAGACAGTTTACATGATAAATTATTAGAGCAAGACAAAAGAGTCAAGCAATGGAGCGATAAACAGGATAGAGAGCAACAAGCTTTAATGGCACAACTTGATGCGATTGAAAATGAGAACCGATTATTACAAGAGAATTTAGATAGGATTCAAACGAATGATTATTCAGGTTTTCAAACACAAAATGCGTTAAAGGATAAAGTAGAAAATAACGAACACCAAAGTATTGAATACAGAGAAAAATTTAAAGTGTTATCGCAAGAATTAGGTCAAGCTAACAAATTAATTAGTGAGTTAGAGCATAATAATACAGTTCTTAGTTCTTCTTTAGAACAAATGACTGAGACAAAAAATGCATTGAGTGTAAAAGAACAAGAACAGTCTAAAGAGTTGGCAACAATAAAAGAACGTTTGACTCATGCAGAAAGTGAAGTTCAACAATTAAAAGAATCATTAGAACAAGAACAATCTGAAAAAATAAGAGTTTTCGAGCAGTTACAAAGTGACACAAGAGAATTTGAGTCGACAATAGCTTATCAAGAACAACAACTAGTTACCGCATCAACGACTGAATTTAAAATGCAATCAACCATTGATGAGTTAACAATGGAAAAAGGCGAACAACAAGCCTTAATGCAAGCGTTAAGACTAGAAAAAGATTCTGTGAAAAATGAGTTAGATAAAGTAGTAGTAGAAAAAGAGAATATTATACACAGACTAGAAGAACAAAAACAATCTTATTGGGAATTGGAAAAGAAATTAAAAGAATGGATTGAAAAAAGCCAAGAAACAGAATCCTTATTAGAGGAAGAACGAGAGCGTTCAGAGTTTAATCAATCGAGTTTAATAAGTGATGCGGCAAATTTAAGAGAGTTAAATGAAAAATTAAACGAGGAAAATTTATACTATCAAGGAGAAATGCGTCGTTTGTTGAAAGAAGTTAATCGATTAAGTGATCGTGTAGCTTACTTACAACAATTTGTAGATCAAACGTTGGTTGAAGAAAAAGGAGAAATGATTGAAGAAGTATCTAAAATAAACAATGATGTGGAAGAAGAAAAACGTAAAAAACGCTATGATGATCAAGGAATATTAAAACTATTTCAAAAAGCAGATGATGCAGACTCAGAAGATATTAAAGTACCCATTGAAGAATATCGGGAATATCGTTTGTCACTCAAATTTTTAGAGTATAGATGGTATCAAGCAAATATCATGCAAGTAAATGCCACTGGTGAAAGTGAATTAACTTGGAGTGAGGTTTATGTATCAGAATCTGGTGAGTTCTTTGAAGATTTAGAAAATCTTGTTAAGATTCCATTACTATCAAAAAAATATGTTATTATGGATAAGGAAGTATTGTTACGCTTAAAAGCGTATCAAGCGTTATCTGATTATTTAGAACGACGTTATTTTAAATCAAGTAAGCATATTTTTGATAGGGAGACGAATGAATAACTATGCAAGACACACAAGTATTTGACATTTTAGAAAAAGAATTACCAAATATAAAAAGAAAACAAATTGACACCGTATTACACTTATTAAGTGAAGGTAATACGGTTCCTTTTATTGCACGCTACCGTAAAGAACAAACAGGAAGTCTAGATGAAGTTGAGATTAGAGAAATTGAAGAACGTCATGCCTATATAGAAGGTTTGGTAAAACGTAAAGAAGAAGTTATCAGACTGATTAGCGAGCAAGGAAAGCTAACAAAAGACTTAGAGAAAAAAATAAATGCAGCCAAAAAAATGCAACGAGTAGAAGATTTGTATCGACCATTTAAACAAAAACGTCGTACTAAGGCAACTATCGCAAAAGAAAGTGGTCTTGAACCATTAGCCGATTGGTTACTGACTTTTCCAGAAAATGGGTCTATAGAAGAAGAAGCAGCTAAATACATTAACGAAGAAAAAGAGATTAAGACATCTGAAGATGCGTTAGCTGGAGCACATGAAATCATTGCTGAAGTGATTAGTGATGAACCAGCTTATCGTGAATGGTTACGTGATATGACGAAGCAAACAGGTCTTTATACAACAAAGGAAAAAGATAAATCATTAGATGAAAAAAGTGTCTATGAGATGTACTATGACTTTTCTGAACCGATGAAAAAAATGGTGTCTCATAGAGTGTTAGCAACAAATCGTGGTGAAAAAGAAGGTGTCTTGAAAGTTGCGATTGAAATAGATAGCAACCGAGTATTTCAATACTTTGAACGCCATTTAATTAAGAGTGAAACAAGTGTTGCCACACCTTATATACGTGCAGCCTATGAAGATAGTTACAAACGATTTATAGCTCCGGCAATTGAGCGTGAAATACGTAATGAATTAACGGAAAAAGCAGATGAACAAGCCATCTCGATTTTTGGAGAAAATCTTAAAAACCTCTTATTGCAACCTCCTTTAAAAGGGAAAGTTGTATTAGGGTTTGACCCGGCTTATCGTACAGGTTGTAAGCTAGCTATTGTTGACCCAACAGGTAAATTATTGGCTGTGCATGTCATTTATCCACATAAACCAGCTAATGCTAAAAAACGTGAAGAAGCTAAACCTGAGTTTATTAAATTGTTAGAGGAATACAAGGTTGAAATGGTCGCAATAGGAAATGGAACGGCCAGTCGTGAATCAGAAGCATTTGTTTCAGAGTGCTTGAAAGAAATGAAACGACCTGTTTTTTATGTGATTGTTAATGAGGCAGGAGCATCCGTTTATTCAGCAAGTGATACAGCTAGAGAAGAGTTTCCTGAGTTACAAGTAGAAGAAAGAAGTGCTGTTAGTATCGGACGACGTTTACAAGATCCATTAGCAGAACTTGTAAAAATTGATCCAAAAGCAGTTGGTGTGGGTCAATACCAGCATGATGTTTCTCAAAAACGCTTAGGAGAACAATTGGATTTTGTTGTGGAAATGGTAGTTAACCAAGTAGGTGTCAATGTTAATACAGCCAGCGCCCAATTATTGCAACATGTGGCTGGTTTAAACAAAACAACGGCAAAAAATATTGTCATTTATCGTGAAGAAAATGGTGAATTTACTAGCCGTACTAATTTGAAAAAAGTGCCACGCTTAGGACCAAAAGCATACGAGCAATCAATCGGATTTTTACGTATTCCAAATGCTAAAAATATTTTAGATACAACAGGCATTCACCCTGAAAGTTATGGATTAGTAAAACAATTGCTAGAAGAATTAGCGATTGATATGTCTGAAATTGGTACTGAGGATACAAATGCGAAATTAGAAAACGTATCTGTTGAACAAATGAGTGAGACATTATCAGTTGGTAAAGAAACACTTGAAGATGTGATTAGTGCGTTAAGACAACCAGGACGTGATATGCGTGATGATTTAGCTGCACCACTTTTAAGAAAAGATATTCTTAAAATGGAAGATTTGAAACCAGGTATGCAGTTAGAAGGGACTGTCAGAAATGTAGTTGATTTTGGTGCATTTGTGGATATTGGAGTGAAACAAGATGGTTTAGTTCATATCTCAAAATTAAGCCAATCATACATTAAGCATCCAACAGATGTTGTGGCAGTTGGAGATGTTGTGACAGTGTGGATAGTAGATGTAGACGTACAAAAACAACGCATCACACTGACAATGATTGAACCAACTCAAAAATAAGGAGTGACACTAGGTGAACGATGGTGAATTACAGACTTTAGTAGAAAAAACGTCTCTAATGTATTTTGATAAGCCATTTCTTCATCAAGCTTCTTTTAATAAAAGATTGAAAACAACTGGTGGGAGATATCATTTATCTTCTCACCAGTTAGATTTTAATCCAGCTATTTTAGATGTCTATGATGAAGAGGTTTTAATCGGTATTATTAAACATGAGTTATGCCATTATCATTTACATTTAGAAAATAGAGGGTATAGGCATAGCGATAAAGAGTTTAAAGAACTACTTAAACAAGTTGATGGTTTAAGGTTTACCCCGAAACTTCGTGAACCACCAGAAAGAAAAGTCTATCTTATAGAATGTTCCAAGTGTAAGAAAACATTTCAACGTAAAAAACGATTGAATTTATCAAAGTACCGCTGTCAATGTGGTGGAAAATTACATTATTTATCAAAATAACTAAAATGTAGTGGAAAAAAACCAAAGATGTATGGTAGAATAACACTACGATTAGCGAGAATGTCGGAATTGGCAGACGAGCAAGACTAAGGATCTTGTGAAGAGTATTCTTCGTGAGGGTTCAAGTCCCTTTTCTCGCACTAACTAGTATCAGGTCTTATGATCTGATACTTTTTTTATAGAAAAAGGATGACATAACATGATAGAAATTGGGTTAACGACGTTTAGAGAACACGGAAAATTACTGAATAAATCATTTTTAACATTATCTGATTACGCATCACTATTTCCAGTGGTGGAAATGAATACGTCTTTTTACGGAATAAAAGAACCAACAGTCAGTGAAAATTGGATAAACGAGACACCAAATAAGTTTTCTTTTAGCATCAAGGCGTTTAAAGTCATGACAAAACATGCAAAGTTAGAAGAGTATTATCAGGATGAAAAAGAAATGGATGAAGCGTTCAAATTATTTTTAGAACCCTTAGTTCAACAAAATCGTCTTTCTACCATTTTGTGCCAGTTTCCTAGTTATTTTATTTGTAATAAAGAAAATGTAACCTACCTTCGTCAGTTGAGAGAACGATTCAAAGAGTATCCAATGGCTGTAGAGTTTCGAAGTAGCACTTGGTACAGTGAGTCTGTTAAAAAAGAGATGATGCAATTTATGACTCAGTATCATTACACATTGGTGAGTGTTGATGAACCACAAGTTGTGCATCATTCAGTTCCTTTTTTATCTGAAGTCACAACACCTGATTACGCGTATGTACGACTTCATGGTAGAAATAAACGCTATTGGGCAGAAAAATCGAGTGACTGGCGGAAAAAACGTACGCTCTATCGTTATTCTGATGAAGAACTAAATGAGCTAGCAAAAGAGATAGAAAAAATAAAAGCTAAAAAAGTGGTTGTGGTGTTTAATAATAATTCAGGTGGCGATGCAGGAGAAAACGCCTTAACACTCAAAGACAAATTGAAAATTGAGTATCAAGGACTAAATCCAACCCAATTAAATTTGTTTTAAATAGTTCACTAAAAAACAAAATTGTATGTATAAAAACTTGATACGTTATTTATAAAGTCAAGCCTATCAATCATTTAAATCGTTAGAAGAAGATGACCATTGTGTTATCTTCTTCTTTTTTTCTGATAGCTTTGCGTTTTTGTTTGAGAGCCTTTACTATGTGTGATGTCGATAAGCAGTACCGTATACGTAAAGGAGTATTAAAAGTGATTCAGTTAAATCAAGTAAGAAAAGTCTATGGGGAATTTAGTTTAGAAAATATTTCATTAACCATAAAAAATGGTGTCATCTATGGGGTTGTAGGTGAAAGTGGTTCGGGAAAATCAACGCTATTGAGTATATTAAATTTAAGTACATCAATAGATGATGGAAAGTTTTGGATAGATGATGTCGATTGTCGTGACTTAACAAGGAAACAAAAGGGTATTCTCAAACAGAAAATGGGCATGATTTTTCAAGACTATCATTTGCTTAATAATCTAACCGTATTAGAAAACAGTCATTTACCTCTAAAACTAAAAGGTATTAAAGATAAATCACAAGCTCTTTTTTGGTTGGAAAAAGTTGGGTTACTAGACTATGCAACTGTTTACCCATCAACGTTAAGTGGTGGACAAAAACAACGTGTTGCGTTGGCAAGAGCTTTAGTGACAAAGCCAAAATATATTTTGTTAGATGAAGCCACAAGTGCATTAGATGAGTATAATGCTCAGCTTATCTTGCAAATTTTAAGAGACGTGCATGATGACTACCAGCCCACCATCATTTTTGTGAGTCATGATTTAGATAAAGTAAAATCTTTTTGTGATGAATGCTTGATATTAGATAAAGGTCAAATTCGTCATATCGTTGAGGTGAATCACAGTCAAGATGAGGCAGAGTGTGATCCATACCCAACCAAAGCTTTTAGGAGGTTGAGCAAATGACATCTTTAAAAGATGCGATGATTTATTTGCCAGAACTAGTGTTAGCTCTTAAACAGACGATGTATATGATTGGTGTGAGCATGGTATTTGGTATGGTGTTTGGTTTGATAATAGGGACTGTACTATTTCTATGTCGCAAAAAAGAAACATGGCAACAAAGATGTCTCTATAATCTCTCATCAAGTTATGTTAATATTATTCGCTCATTTCCATTTTTATTATTGGTTGTTACATTGATTCCTTTGACACGTGTGATTGTTGGGACAGGATTTGGCCCAAAATCAGCATCCGTTTCACTTAGTTTAGTAGCAATTGCTATTTTCGCAAGACTATGTGAACAAGTGTTATTAGATATTCCTAAAAGTGTGCTCATCTTATCAGAGTCATTAGGTGTGACAAGATGGCAACATGTGTATCATTTTTTATGGCTTGAAGCAAGAAGTGGCTTGGTATTAAGTGCGACATCGATGTTAATTAGTTTGGTATCTTATTCGACTGTAATGGGAGTAGTTGGTGGTGGAGGAATTGGAGACTTCGCCATACGGTATGGCTACCAACGTTATGAATACACTGTGATGATGCTTGCTATCGTCATCATGATTGTGTTAGTTGGATTGATTCAATTAGTAGGGTATAAAATAGCAAAAAAATTAGATAAAAGGACGTTGTCATAATGAAAAAAAGTTTTAAATATGTGATGTTGTTAGGTTTAACATTAGGGTTAGTAGCATGTGGAAAAGCAGAAGAAAGTAAAAAAGAAGAAAAACCAAAAGAAGATAAAATCATCAAAGTAGCTTCTCAAGCACCACCAATGACTGATATTGTCAATGTCGCAAAAGAAGAAGCAAAAAAAGATGGATGGGATGTTGAATTGGTTCAAGTAACAGATAACATCCAATATAATGAAATGTTAAAAAGTAAAGAAGTTGATGCGAATTTCGCACAACACAAACCATATATGATGAAATTTAACCAAGAAAAAGAGGCAAACTTAGTGGTGATTCAACCTATTTATAATGCAAAAGTTGGTTATTATTCAAAAGATTATAAATCAGTTGATGAGATTCCTGATAAAGCGAAAATTGCTATTCCAAGTGACGTATCAAATGAAGGCCGTGCATTAGCGATTTTAAATGAGCAAGGCTTAATTACGTTAAAAGAGGGTGTTGGCTTTAATGGAACACTGAAAGATATTGAAAAAAATCCAAAACAAATTGAATTTTTATCAGTTGATTTATTAAACTTAGCAGAAGCTTATAACGAAAAAGATGTGGCGATGGTTTACAACTATCCAGCTTACATTGCAAAAGTTGGCTTAACTCCAGATGATGCCATTTTATTAGAAAATACAGTAGATGAAAGATTTGCGATTTCTTTAGTAGCTAGAGAAGATAATCAAGATTCTGACAAAATTAAAGCTTTGAAAAAAGCTATGACAAGTAAAGCAGTGAAAGAATATATCGAAAAAGAACATAGTAAAACAGCTATTCCAGCATTTTAAAAAAAGACGCCTTTTAAGAGGGCGTCTTTTTTTATTTATTCTACTGTAACATTTTTATAATAAGGACTTCCTAAAGCACGGTAAACAAGTCCTTTAACTTTTGGTTTCACTAAGAATGCTTCACTACTTTGATACAGTGGTTGATAAGGTAATTCTTCCATCATTAATTTATGAGCTTCTATCATTGACTCCCAACGCTTATCAGAATCGGCAGCATAAGTGTTAGTGACATCATTCATGATTTTACCGTATTCTTCATTATTCCATTTTCCAAAGTTCATTGAAGCATCAACATTTGCAAGTTGTAGAAAATCAACAGGATCGGCAAATGTTGCAGACCATCCAGCTAATACAATCTCAAAGTCTCCATTAGACATTTTGTCTAAGCGATTTGAAAATGGAATAGCAGAAACATTAATCTTTAGCCCATCAAGAGTCGATTCAAGTTGACCTTGTACATATTCTGCCAATTTCTTTGCAGAGTCTGTATCAGAGGCTAGTAAGGTAAAATTTAAAGGTGTGTTTCCAAGTTCTAATTTAGCTTTTTTCCAATATTCTTGGGCTTTTTCCTGATTGAACTCTGTTAATTTACCAGATTCTTCTGCAAAGTCTTTTCCAGTTTTAGGATTAAGGATACCTGTGGCAACAAATCCATTAATTTCTTTTGAACCATCACCTAAAATAGTATCAGCGATTTCTTTTGAGTTGATTGAGTAGCCAATCGCTTTACGCAGATTTTTATTAGATGCTAATTTATTTTTAAAATTATATTGAATATAGTAACTTGACGGATATTCCCTAACAATGAAGTCAGCATTATCTTTTTGTTGTTGAGCAAATTCGCCTTTAACTGGAATAATATCGACTTCATCAGCTTGATACATATTTAAGCTAGTTCCATTTTCTTTGACAACAGTCACATTAATTTCATCTAATGACACATGTTTCTTCTCACGGTATTGATCGTTTTTTATGTAATTCCAAGTAGTATTTGTTCCATCCCATTGATCCAGTTTGAAAGCACCGTTATAAACTAAATTTTCACTTGAGGTAGCATAGTTATCGCCAAATTCCTCAACAGCTTTTTTATTTTGAGGGTAGAAGGTCGGTTTAGCTAATAGAGAATTCAGGTATGGAATCGGTTTTTCAAGAGAAATTTCAATCGTGTAATCATCTAGAGCTTTAACACCTAGTTCTTCAGGTTTTTTCTCACCTTTAGTGATAGCGTCAGCATTTACTATACCTGAAAAAAGGTAAGCATACTCAGAAGAAGTCACCGGGTTAACTGTTCGTTGCCAAGAGTAAACAAAATCATGAGCTGTAACAGGCTCACCATTACTCCATTTACCATCTTCTTTTAATGAAATAGTATATGTAAGCCCATTATTTGTTGGCTCAACAACTTCTTTAGCTAATGCAGCTTGTGGAATACTATCATCATTGAATTCATAAAGACCCTCCATTGTTTGACTAATAGCAGAAAAGCTGACAACATCAACCGCTTTTGAAATATCCATTGTGGGTAATTCAGCAGACTCAACAACTGATAATAGTTGTTTGTTATTTTTTTGCTTGTTACTATTTGTGCTATCTAAGTTATTACTTGAACAACCAGCAAAAAGGATTAAACTACTAGTTATTGCTCCCAACATAACGTTTTTTTTCATAAAGCTCCTCCTTTTATTATTTTTTGATTAAAAAAATTAAAATTTAATTATAAATATAAAGTGATATGAACCAATTGTCAATTAATATAGCTGACTCATTTGATCAAAGATAATAAACTATGATGATAAAATAGAAAGAACTGTTAAATGGATAGTAGGGTTATCTTTTTAATTGCTAAAGGTTAAATAGATAAGTTATACTTAAACAAGCATCGTAATCATATGATTAAACTTTAAAAGTCGAAGAATGAAAAAATGACTTTTTTAGAATAAACTAGTGATAGAAAGTAGTGAATGTGCTATAATCTTTCTTAGATGTAAATTTTCTAATATATTGATCAATTGTATGAAAAAGAGGTTTTAAGTGTACTTATAATAGGCATTTTGTCCTCGTATTTCTGGTGAGTCGAAAGGGTAGTGGTCACAAACATATATGGAGGAAATTTCATGAATACTAAAACCTGGTTATGGGTATTACTTTTTGTAATTATCCTAGCGGTAGCAGCTTACCTAGTTGCGTTCTTGATGAAACGCAGAAATCAAGATAAACTGGAGGAATTGGAACAGCGTAAAATTGCGTTATTCGATTTACCAGTTCTTGAAGAAGTGGATGAAGTAAAGAAAATGCACTTAGTAGGCCAAAGCCAAAACACGTTTAGAGAATGGAACCAAAAATGGGTTGATATATCTACCATATCTTTTGCTGAACTAGAAAGCCTAATTTTTGAAATTGAAAATTTAAATGAGACATACCGATTAATGAAGGTGAAAGAAGCCATCGTTGAAGCAAATGACACGTTAGACGGCATGGAAAAAGAAGTTGAAGAAATCCGTCAAGGTCTGAAAGAATTACGTGAAAGTGAAGAGCGTAACTCTGAAGCAGTCCAAAAAGCATTAGATGCTTACGAGTCAATTAGCGATACCGTTTCTGAAAACCCAGAAAAATACGGTGTATCTTATAATGAACTTGAAAAACAAATTCAAAATGTTGAACGCGATTTTACTCAATTTGTTGCATTAAATACAGCTGGTGACCCTATGGAAGCTCGTACTGTATTAGAAAATGCTGAAAAGAGAACATACGAAATTCAAGGAATTGTTGAGCAAATACCTCCTTTAGTCGATACATTAACAAATGTATTTCCAAAACAATTAAAGGAAATAAAAGAAGGTTACGAAACATTGAAAAAAGATCACTACGTGTTTGAAAATGACATCGTAGCGGTTAATGTTGAGAAATTAGAAACGAAAGTTGATGCAACATTATCTAATTTAGAAAAGTTAGAAATTGAAAATGTTTCAAAATTAAATGCGGAAATTGCTAAAGAAATTGATCATTTATATGACATCATGGAGAAAGAAATTTCTTCTCGAGTTTACGTAAATGATAACAAAGCAAAATTAACGAGCCTTTTAGAACATGCTGACAAGAACAATCATCTATTAATGATTGAATTGGATCACGTCTCTCAAAGTTATATTTTAAATAACAATGAATTGGGAAGTGTCAGAGGCTTCCAAGCTCAGATGGAAGAAATACAAAAAGAATTTGACGAAACTGAAGAAAAAATGAAAAATAAAGAAGCAATCTTCTCACAAGTAGCTTCTTTTTACCGCGAGAGTCTAGCCCAATTAAAAGATATCGAAAATGGGCAAGTTGAGATTAGCCGTTCTATTAAGGATTTTGCTCCTAGAGAACGTAAGGCAATCGAAAAAATTGATGACTATGAATTAGAATTGCGTATGTTAAAACGTTATGTTGAAAAACAACGCTTACCTGGAATACCAAGCAGTTACCTAGAGTTTTTCTTTGTAACTGGAGAACGAATCGAAGAACTAAGCCAAGAGCTTAATAAAATTAGAATAGATATGAATCATATTGATCACTTAGTTGCTGTATGTGATGAAGACATGCGCACGCTTCGTGAAAAAACGAATGAGTTGATTGATAGTTCAACATTGACTGAACAAATGATTCAGTACGCTAACCGCTTCCGTTTCTCTCATCCAGATATAAAACACGCAATTGATCGCAGTTTGAGTTTATTCTCAAGAGAGCATCAATACAAAGATGCTTTGGATGTTATTTCTGAAGCGATTGAACGAATCGAACCAGGAGCAACAGACCGTATTAGAAAATATTATTTTGATAATAAAGAGACAACAATCTAAGAGTTTAGAAAAACCAAGAAAACATGCTTGTTTTCTTGGTTTTTTTATGAGCAAATTAGCTTAGTTGATGATTTATAAGTAGCACGTTATAATGAGTAGTGAATTTTTATAGAAAGAGTGACGATATGATATATTTTGACAATAGTGCAACAACCATGATTCATCCACAAGTACTTGATACATATAATAAAGTCAGTCAGCGTTTTATAGGAAATCCTTCTAGTTTACACAGGTTAGGTCAGCAATCTTCTATATTATTAGAAAAATCACGTCAACAAATTGCGGATATTTTGGGAGTAGACTCAACTGAAATCTTTTTTACCAGTGGTGGGACAGAAGGTAACAACTGGGTCTTAAAAGGTACAGCAATTGAAAAACGTCCTTTCGGTAATCATATTATCGTATCAAATGTCGAGCATCCATCTGTTTCGAATACAGCCAAACAATTAGAAGAACTTGGCTTTAAAGTATCATTTTGTCCCGTCGATAGAGAAGGATTGATTGATTTAGCTGAGTTGGAAAAACTATTATCAGATGAGACGATTT
Organism: Vagococcus martis; assembly: GCF_002026305.1. Taxonomy (NCBI): domain Bacteria; kingdom Bacillati; phylum Bacillota; class Bacilli; order Lactobacillales; family Enterococcaceae; genus Vagococcus; species Vagococcus martis. The sequence continues at coordinate 1,840,399 of NZ_MVAB01000001.1, forward strand.
TAGTATCCACAGTGGTGGTGAATAGTGAAGTTGGAATGGTCCAAAGAATAAAGGAGATTAGTGAGTTACTTAAAAAGTATCCATCCATTCATTATCATGTTGATGCTGTTCAAGCTGTCACTAAATTACCAATAGAAAAATATTTAACTAGCCGAGTGGATTTTATGACATGCTCTGCACATAAATTTCAAGGGCCAAGAGGAATAGGATTTATTTATTGGCGTAATGGTGCAAAACTATCTCCTTTACTAACTGGCGGTGGACAAGAACGTAACAAAAGAAGCGGCACAGAAAATACACCAGCTACTGTTGCGATGGCTAAAGCATTCCGTATAGCAACTGACGATCAGGATATAAAGGAAAGAAAAGTTCGCCAACTTAAAAATGCTCTTGCTGAGGGATTAAATAAATATGATCATGTCACATTATTTTCTTCGTTAGATGAAGAAAAATCAGCTCCTCATATTTTAACGTTTGGCTTAAAAAAAGTACGAGGTGAAGTATTAGTACATGCCTTAGAGGAAAAAGATATCTATATCTCGACAACGAGTGCCTGTTCAAGTCGCCAAAAAACAGAAAGTAGCACCTTACATGCAATGGGTGTCACACATCAATTTGCCGAAACAGCTGTTCGAATAAGTTTAAATCATCAAAACACAATGGCTGAAGTCGAACAGTTTTTAGTGATATTTAATCAATTGTATCAAAAGTTTTCGAAAATCTATTCGTAAGAGGGGAACTCAATGAAAGCAACAGAAATCATGATTCGTTATGGCGAATTATCAACAAAAGGAAAAAATAGACGTATATTTATTAATCAACTAGCATATAATGTCAAACAGAGTCTGCATGGTTATCCAAAGGTTAAGGTGAGATCAGATCGAGATAGAATGCATTTAATATTAAACGGTGAAGATGATCGTCAAGTAATGAAACAACTAGAACCAATTTTTGGTATCCAAAGTTTTTCACCCGTTGTCCGAATTGAAAAAGATCCTGAACTGATTTGTCAGACAGCACTGGAAATGGTTAAAGATATCTGGGAACCTGGGAAAACATTTAAAGTTCAAAGTAGACGCTCTGATAAAGGCTTTCTTTGGGATAGTAATGATATCAATAAAGAAGTTGGTGCAGCAATTTTTCATGGAATAGAAGGAATTCAAGTGAAAATGGTTCAACCAGATATTCGTGTAGAAGTAGAAGTACGTAACGAAGCGGCCTATTTATCATGTGAAACTATTTTTGGTGCAGCTGGCTTGCCAGTCGGATCCAGTGGTAAAGGGATGTTAATGCTCTCTGGAGGAATTGATTCACCTGTAGCTGGTTATTTAGCGATGAAGCGTGGGGTAGAAATTGAAGCCATACATTTTTATAGTCCACCATACACCAGTGAACAATCACTAAATAAAGCAAAGGATTTAGCTGTAAAATTAACTCCTTACGTAGGGAAAATCCAATTCATTACAGTTCCATTTACGGAAATTCAAGAAGAAATAAAACGTGGTATTCCAGAAGGTTATTGGATGACTGTGACAAGACGTTTCATGTTACGTTTGACTGACAAAATCAGAGACATACGCCATGGATTGGCTATTGTTAATGGCGAATCTCTTGGGCAAGTAGCATCACAAACGATGCGAAGCATGACAGCGATAAATGATGTGACGACAACCCCTATTATTCGTCCAGTTATTACAATGGATAAATCAGAAATAATAGAAGTAGCAGAAAAAATTGATACATTTACCTTAGCAACGTTGCCTTTTGAGGATTGTTGTACCATTTTTGCTCCGCCAGAGCCTAAAACAAAGCCTAAAGTAGAAAAAGTTCGTAAATATGAAGAACGATTGGATGTTGAAGGGTTAGTGTCAAGAGCATTAGAGACTATTACAATAGAAGAAATAAAATCCGGGGATTCTTATTTACAAGCAAGAACTCAAGAAATGGATGATTTATTATAAAAAAAAGTGGGCACATTGCCCACTTTTTTTATGCCCATTCACCATTTCTGAATATTGGCACTTTAGTACCATCTGTTTTGATACCATCTACATTCATTTGATTAGAACCAATCATAAAGTCAACATGTGTTTGACTACGGTTTAATCCAGCCTCTGCTAGCTGTTCTTCAGTCATTTCTGTGCCGCCTTCAATATTAAAGGCATACGCACTACCCAAAGCTAAATGATTTGAAGCATTTTCATCAAAAAGGGTATTAAAGAATGTAATACCAGATTGAGAAATTGGAGAGCTATCCGGAACAAGAGCGACTTCACCTAAACTTTTCGCTCCTTCATCTGTTTCTAATAATTTTTTCAATACATCTTCGCCTTTATCTGCAGTGACATCAACGACTTTGCCATCCTTAAATGTAAAGACCATGTTTTCGATCGTATTTCCAGCATAGCTTAACGGTTTTGTACTCGATACAATACCGTCAATACGACGACAATCTGGAGCTGTAAAGACTTCTTCAGTTGGCATATTTGCCATGAAACGTTCCCCACGAGCATTTTTACTGCCAGCACCTTCCCAATGATGATGTTCTGGAAGACCGATTACTAGATCAGTACCAGGTGCGGTATAATGTAGCGCATCAAATTGATGAGCATTTAATTCATCTGCTTTTGTTTCTAACGTCTTATCATGATTATGCCAAGCTTCAATAGGATCCGTTTCGTACATACGACAAGCTTTAAAAATAGCATCCCATAATGCATCAACTTGTTCTTCGTTAGATGTTAATTCAGGGAATACTTTTTTTGCCCAGTCACTACCTGCAGCAGCAACAACAGTCCAGCTTAATTTGTTTGCTTGTGTCGCTTGTCGTAGTGGCATCATTGCCTTTCCATTTACTGATTGGAAAGTTGCTAAACGATCTCCGTCCACACCAGAGAAAGCATCAGGATTTTGAGATACGACACTAATACGACTTGCTCCTTTTTCCACCCAATCATTTGCCTCTTCAATTTTATAGTCAGGGACGCTAGAGATAACATCATCATCAGCATGTAAGAAAAATTCTCTGTTTACAACGTCATCTGACCATTGAACAACAACTTGTTTCGCTCCTAATTTGTATGCTTCTTTAACAATATAACGAGCAAGAGGTGCTTGTTCTACTTGTATATTTAAGACAACAGTGTGTGATTTAGATACATTTACACCGACTTTAGTAATTAATTCAGCATATTTTTGTAATAAATGATCGAAATTTTTTAATACCATTTTATCATCCTCCTAGAATTATCATAACAATATATTAGCATACGATAGAGATGAGAACAAATTGGACCGATTATCACTGGTATGATGCATTTATTCGCTATCTTCTTATTTTCTAAAATATCGTTTTTTTATCAAAAAAATGGGTGTTTTTTTGATATATTTATTTGTTTGCTCATAAGTTCATGTTATAATGTATTAAATAACTGTAGCTTGACATGTATTGTTCGTTTTATAAACATTTTAAGAACAAAGGAGAGGTTTTTATGGCTAGAAAAAAGACAATTACACGAGAACACATCCTATCAGCAGTATTTGAAGTTATTTCGACTGAAGGATTTAGTGGATTTACCGCAAGAAATATAGCGAATAAGATGAAAACATCAACGCAACCAATTTATTTGGAGTTTAAAAATATGGATGAGTTACGTAATGTCTTTATTGATCGAGTGACAGCCGGCTTAAGAAATGAAGTTTACAATCAACGCTATACAGACGATTGTATTGTTGATTTGACAGTTAACTATGTAAAATTTGCTTCTGAAAATAGTGTTTTTTACAAAGCACTTTTTGTAGATAATCATGAAAGTGGGACGAAACTAAATAAGTTTACACATGATTTATTTTATGACAAAATCAATCAGGATGATGCATACGCTAAACTATCTGATGAAGTAAAAGAAGCTATTTTCACTAATTGTTGGGTTATGAGCATAGGGTTATCTACATTAGCTGCCTCTAGGAGGGCTAGACCGACAGTTGAAGAAATAGAAGTTATGATTAAAAACGTTATCGAAATGTCCCAAAAACACCCTAAAGTAAGTTTAACAAAATTAAAGTGAGTTTAACTGCTTATATAAATAAATAACCTCGTGAAGTCAACGTTTTAATGTTGGGTTTACGAGGTTTCTATGTGTATTGAGTTAGTTTGTTTAATTAAGTTGTTTTACTAATGCATCCGCAAATGCTTCAAGAGCAACAATGTCATCTTCTTCAGCAGCTAAGTCAACTTTTACTGACTCAGCCCCTTTTGTTGCACCAGTTGATTGGAAAGCTTTATCAAATTGATCAACCACTTGACAGAAGCATGGATAAAAGGTATCTCCGGATCCAATCACACCATATATTTTTCCAGTTAAATCTAATTCTAATAGATCTTCATAAAAGTCAGCAATTTCATCAGGAACTAAGACATCATCATAAGTGTAACTACCTACAATACAAATATCTGCATCTAAAAACTCTTCAGCATCGACTTGTGTGCATTCCTCAATCTCAACGTCTAACCCTTTTTCTTCTAAACGTTCTGCTACGATATCTGCTATTTCTTCCGTGTTACCAGTAAGACTTGCATAAACAATTTTTGCAATAGCCATGTTTTTCCTCTTTCCTCTACTTAATCATCTAGAAAAATTATAACAAATACACACCAGTTTTCAATAAATTTATCTTTTGCTAATTTTGTCGAACGGGTGTGTTTATGCTAGAATAAGAAAGCAAAGATGAAAAGGAGCGAAAATAAACATGATTACATTAAAATCAGCAAGAGAAATAGATGAAATGGAAAAATCTGGTCAATTATTAGCTAGTGTTCATGAAGCGTTAAGAGATTTTATAAAACCAGGTATAACAAGTTGGGATATTGAAGTGTTTGTTCGAAATATGATTGAAGAGCATGGTGGGATTGCCGCTCAAATCGGATATGAAGGCTATGAGTATGCAACGTGCTGTAGTATTAATGATGAAATCTGTCATGGATTTCCAAGAAAAACACCATTAAAAGATGGTGATTTAATTAAAGTGGATATGTGTATTGATTTAAAAGGGGCTATGTCAGATTCTTGTTGGGCATATGTTGTCGGAAAATCAACACCAGAAATTGACCACTTAATGGAAGTAACTGAAAAAGCTCTTTATAAAGGAATTGAACAAGCAACGGTTGGCAATCGTATCGGTGACATTGGTCATGCCATTCAGACATATGTTGAAAGTGAAAATTTATCTGTTGTGCGAGATTTTATTGGCCATGGGATTGGGCCAACTATCCATGAAGCACCATCTGTTCCTCACTATGGACAAGCTGGAAAAGGGTTAAGATTAAAAGAAGGTATGGTTATTACGATTGAACCAATGGTAAATACTGGAACTTGGCAAATGAAGATGGATAATAATGGATGGACAGCACGAACAAAAGATGGCGGTTTAAGTTGTCAGTATGAGCATACGATTGCCATTACTGCTAATGGGCCGAAAATCTTAACTTTACAAGATGAATAGGAGCGTTTAAGAGGGATGGAAAAGAATGCAGAAAAAAAGGATTGGCAATCATTTGTTAAAGACTTTTTATCTACCTTAAAACAGGCAGATGTTACTATCTACTCTATTGTCGTCACTTATTACATGCTACTGTCTTTTTTTCCACTTCTTATTGTGATAGGTAATGTGCTCCCATATTTAAAAATTGATGAAACACAAATCTACCCTTACATCAGGGAGCTATTGCCACCAGATATTTACCGTATTTTAAAAGATACGATAGAGGATTTGTTAACTAAAAGTAATGGTGGATTATTATCAATTTCAGCATTAGGTACCTTTTGGGCTATTAGTAAAGGAATAAATGGGATACGAATTAGTTTGGACAAAGCATATGGTGTTTCTAAGCAAAAAACCCAATTTATTAGACGACTACTATCTTTTTTTATGGTGTTTTTATTGATGCTTGCTTTGTTGGTTTTAATGTTTATCATGGGATTTGGTCAAGTCATTTTAGAACATTTACTTCCAATTGTTGGTATGCCTGAAGATATACTATCAACATTTCAAACACTACGGTGGCCAGTAACCATCTCTGTTTTATTTGTCGTGATGACTTGTATCTATTATTTTTTACCCAGTGCAAAAATTCATTTTAAAACGATTTTATTTGGTGCAGTTTTTACAACCTTAACCTGGATGTTGGTGACCCAATTATTTAGTTTATACGTGACGCATTTTTCAGGGAAAATTTCTAGTTATGGTATTATTGGTGGTTTCATCCTCTTTATGTTTTGGCTGAATATCGCCTCGTCAATTATTATTATTGGTGGCGTAATAAATGTGACGGTTGAAAAATTTTTATATGGTCCAATTAATCCTAAAGAGAGTTTTGTCAGTCATTACGTGGAAACTAGAATGAAGCAAGTTAAAGCCAAGCGACATGAAAAAAAGAAAAAGTAATTCACTACAATCAGTGAGTTACTCTTTCTTTTTTTTTTTGCTCGTATTCTGTTAGTTTTCTTTTTCGATATGCTTTATTCCCAATAAATTTTAACGTGTGAAGTAGTGGTTGGCGATTTTCTCCGCTTAATTCGATTAATTCGATAAATAGTTGTAAACCTAGTAAAGAGGCGATAGTGAGGAAAACAGTCCCCCACGTATTGGTAAACAAGTATAAAAATGAAATGAGCGAAAAGATTAACGCCATACAATAAATCATAATAACTGCTCCACGATGCGTAAACCCTAGTGAAATAAGGCGATGATGCAAGTGCATTTTATCGGCTGATGAGATAGGTTTTTTATTGAGTATTCGTCTAATCATTGCAAATACAGTATCTGTTAAAGGAACGCCTAAAATAATAAGTGGTGTGATAAGAGAGATAAAGGTAGCATTTTTTAGGCCTTGTAATGATAGTAAAGAAATTAGAAAACCTAAAAATAAAGCACCAGTATCCCCCAAATAAATTTTTGCTGGAAAGAAATTAAAGGGGAAAAATCCCAATGTACTCATCAGCAAAATAAAAATACTAAGAGGAACCACAATATTCACTGCTCCGGTAGAGGCCCCAATGTACCCAATAATCCCAATAGTTGTCAACGCAATAATTGACACACCGGATGCTAAACCATCAAGTCCATCAATTAAGTTAATGGCATTTGTTAATCCAGCAATCCATAAAATAGTAATAGGATAACTTAACCAACCAAATTCAATCGTACCAAAATAAGGTAGTGTGATTGAGTGCATGATAATATCGAAAACAAAACACACATAGAGTGCGGCTAATATAATACCAATCATTTTTTGTTTGGGAGTAATTTCAAAAATGTCATCAATTAACCCAGTTATGACAATAATCCCTGAAGGAATAATCAAGTGCAAGGCATAGCTTGTTGGAATAATATCATCAAATAAAAATAAAATAGATAATGAAAATGTGATAAAAATAGCTAATCCACCTGCAGTAGGCATTGGTTTAGTATTGATTCGTCGCTTATTAGGTTGATCAACTGCCCCAATGACAAAGGCTAATTTACGAATGAAAGGTGTTATAATGAAAGAAAAGAGCATCGTTAACACTAAACGAAATGATATTTCAAAAATAAAGTCCATTCTCTTACCTACTTTCAGAATTCAACACATATTATAGCACGGCAACTCTTTAATGCACAATTTAATTCTAAATATAAGAATTCTTTAAAAAAGTATAAAAATATTAGATTGGTACCATAAAAACTTCTCATTATGCTATACTATCTTAGATTGAAATTATGTTACTATATTATTTATTATCTAGGAGATTGATAGAGTGAGTAAAAAGAAAAATAAAAAAACTCAGAAAAAAACTGACAAAAATCTTAAAATACAAGAATTTAGTTCCTTACACTCTAGAAAAAATAATCGCAAGAAAGATTCTGGGTTAAAGAAGACACTATTGAGTATTAGCAAAATTTTAGGTGTATTACTCGTAATCTCTCTCTTGGGGATTGTCGTATACGGTGTTAAAATGGTGGTCGATGGCAATAAGTTTTTAAATGATGCTTACAAGCCAAGAGAGACAAGTCAGGTAGCCAATGATAAGATTGATGTGCAAAAAGACCCAATTTCTATCCTTTTACTTGGTCTTGATGATGACGCGGAGGATACTAGAGGAACAGGCGGTGCTAGAACTGATTCAATGATTCTACTTACAATCAATCCGTCAAATGAGCTAGTCAGTATGGTAAGTATCCCACGTGACACTTATACACATATTTCTACTAAAAATTTTGATGGGAACGATAAAATAAATGCAGCTTATGCTCACGGTGGAATAGAAGGATCTATAACGGCTGTGGAAGAACTATTAAATGTCCCAATCAATTACTACGCAACAGCAGATTTCCAGGCATTTGAGGATGTTGTTAATGCAGTTGGTGGGATTGAGATAGACGTCCCATTCACTCTAACTGAACAGAATGCACAAGGAAAAAAAGTGGTGCAACTTAAAGAAGGAAAACATAATTTAAACGGTGAAGAAGCACTAGCATTTGCAAGAACTCGTTATATTGATAATGATGTTGAACGAGGGAAACGTCAACAAGAAGTACTTGAAGCTATTGCTCAAAAGGCAATGGAAGTAGGATCGCTAGCCAAGTATAAGAGCATATTGAATGCATTAGATGGTCATGTAACAACCGATATGCCACCAAGTCGTATTTTATCAGTAGCGCAATCTGGTTTAACGAAAGACTATAAGTTTGATTCGTATATCTTTTCATGGATGAGTTATAACTACGGTGAGCAAAGTATGGTAGGTTTACATAAAGACAGCATCGACTACATTTCACATAAATTACGTCTATCTTTAGGGTTAGATTCAACGGATGATCGTGATGACGCAAACTATAAGTTTGAAACGGATGGACTCGTTGACCCAAGAACCTATCCACAAGATGGTATGGCAATTGATGATTATTAAAAGAGTTTAGGGGGGTTGTCCCTTAAACTCTTTTTTAAATGCTGAAGAATGACTTAAATTTATGATGAAACTTTGATAAAATACAGATAATAGTGTAAAATGGTGTAGTTTTAATGAACTGAAAAAGAATAGGATGGGTCAACGTGAATCAAAAAGAAAATCCAAAAGTAGAATTAGCGATGATTACCAAAGAATATGATTTATATAAGAAAAAGTCCGATAAAATCAAAGCATTGTTCAAGTTCTCAGAAAAAAGTGTACCGCATTTTTGGGGATTAAGAGGAATAGATTTAAAAGTCTATCCTGGTGAAGCAGTCGGATTAATTGGAATTAATGGATCAGGAAAATCTACGTTATCAAATATATTAGCAGGAATCATCCCTCAAACAACTGGGCAAATGATAATCAAAGGTGAAACATCCATTATTGCCATTGGAGCTGGATTGAAACCACAATTAACAGGTCTTGAAAACATTCGCTTAAAATGTTTGATGCAAGGATTAACCAATGAAGAAGTAGACGAAATACTACCAGATATTATGGAGTTTGCTGATATTGGGGATTTTGTTAACCAGCCAGTAAAAAACTACTCAAGCGGGATGCGATCACGCTTAGGTTTTGCGATTGCCGTACACAATAATCCTGACGTTTTGATTATTGACGAGGCGTTATCAGTAGGGGACGATACGTTCTATCAAAAATGTGTGGACCGTATTTTACAATTTAAAAAAGAAGGAAAAACAATTTTCTTTGTATCACACTCTCTTAACCAAGTAAAAAAACTATGTGATAAAGTGGCATGGATTCATTATGGTGAATTACGTGAGTATGGTACCACAGAAGAAGTCGTTGCTAACTATAATGACTTTATTAAATGGTTTAGAGCCTTATCAGAAAAAGAGAAAAAAGAATATCAAAATGGCTACAAAGAAAAGCAAAAAAACTTTAACGTTAATGAATTAAAAGAAATTGCAGTTGAAAGAGGACATGGAAAGTCTGTCTTAAGAGGTCCTGCAATAGGAAAAATGTCTAGCCTAACAAAACTAATGTTAGTACTGATGATTGTTGCAATCGTGGTGTTTGGTACGATACATGTTAGAGGTAGATCGTTTAAGTCTTACTTTGCCCAAGATACCACACAAAAAATCGAACAAACAGTGACAGATAAAACCTCTATGGATAAATTGTATGACACATATATTGGTTAGTTACTTAAAAGAGCTATATAGTGTTGTCGTTAGAAGATTATCTAAAAAAAATAAATCGAAACCAGTAATCAAAAGAGTCTGTTACTTGATGAGTTTTCCTAATAATAATCAAGGGTTGATTGAAGCCATATCACACGAGAAACAAGTGATTGTTTTATATAAAAAGAATTGCTTAGAAGAAGTGAAACAACTTAAAAGTTTTGGGATTGAGTGTATCAATCTAGACACAGTTAGTGGTTTCATCAAAGGAATTAATTGTCTTTGTCAAAGTCAGGTGATAATAGCTGATAATTATTTTGCGTTTTTAGGAGATATTACCTTTAAACAAAATCAAACAGTTTACCAACTTTGGCATGCGACTGGAGCGATTAAACAGTTTGGCTTAGAGGATAAGTCAGCTGTAAAACGCTCTGAAAAAGATAAACATCGTTTTAGACGAGTGTATGAGTCGTTTGATTATGTCTTTGTTGCGTCGGAAAAAATGGCCGATGTATTTAAGAGAAGTTACGGCTTTTCTAAAGAACAAATACTTTTTACTGGCTTTCCAAGAACAGACAGACTATGTCAAAGAATAGCTAAACCAAACAGTAATAAAAGACGCATTTTATATTTACCAACTTATCGTGAAAATGAACCTGTTGAGACATGGTTATTAGATATCAAAAAAGTAGCTGATAGCTTAAAAGATGAGGGGTTACTTCAGGTGAAGCTACATCCCCACGTTGAGTTAGAACATGTTAATCAAACAAATGTCGACTGGATATCGTCACACGAATCGGCTGATGAGTATATCATACAAGCGGATGTTTTGATTACTGATTATTCTTCTGTGGCGTTTGATTTTACTCTAGCCAATCCGACTGGGCAGTTAATCATGTATTGGCCGGATGAAATGAAGTATCGTCAAGTGACAGGTATTCAGCCAAATATTGAAGCAGACTTCCCGCAATCTGTGGCTCATACAACAGACGACGTCATTAAACAACTAACTAATCACCCGATGCTTGAGGGAAATAAGCAGTTTAATGCATTATGGAATACATATAACGACGGACAAGCAACAAACAGAGTATTAGATGAAATCAAAGAAGTATTGGATGGAGAAAAATGACTAAAAAGGTAGAATACATTTTAAATACGCCTGTTGACTATTTGACCATGACAGATATTAAACGAGATTTATCTTGGTATTTTGACCATCATCAAAAAATGGTGCTTGCAAGTATCAACCCGCAAATCATTTTAATATCTGAAAAAAATAAGTGTGTCAAATCATTTATTGAACATGCGACTCATCGCTTTGCTGATGGGATTGGTGTTGTCAAAATGTCACAATGGACAAACGGACGTATCAAAGAACGGGTTGCAGGGATTGACGTAATGGCAAGTGTGTTAGAATTTTGTCATGAAAATAAAAAATCAATCTTTTTATATGGAGCAAAACCAAAAGTGGTCGCGCAAGCCGCACGTAACATACAAAAAGACTACTCAAACATTCGAGTGAGTGGATGGTTAGATGGCTATGACAAAAAAAGTAGTGGTGAAATCATCGATATAATCAATCAACATCATGCCGATGTGTTATTCGTTGCATTAGGATCACCTAAACAAGAGGAGTGGTTACAACGCTACATGCCACAACTCAATCCAACTATCTTTCAAACAGTTGGGGGAAGTTTTGATGTGTATAGTGGTGAAGTGAAACGAGCTCCTGAAGTATTTATCAAAACAAACTTAGAGTGGTTGTATCGCTCGGTAAGTAATCCGAAACGCTTTAACCGTATTTTTCAAGTACCTTTGTTTGTCACAAAAGGATTAGTGTGGCATTTAAAACAAAGTAAACAGTAAGGAGAGCTAAAACGTGAATGACGTAAAGACCGTAATTACGGAACAATTTAAAAATTTTGGGATTATTCGTCGTATTTCGAAATATGAAGAAAAAGCCACTTATCAAAGTCACTATCTAGGCCTGTTGTGGCAAGTATTAAATCCAGCAATTCAGATTGGAATTTATTATTTAGTCTTTGGTTTAGGAATGAAGAGAAAAGACATAGATGGCGTGCCATATATTATTTGGATGCTTGTAGGGATTATTGCGTGGTTCTTTATTAATAGCTCAATATTAGGAGAATCAAATAGTATCTACAAACAAATTGGGATGGTATCAAAAATGAAGTTCCCAGTCAGTATTTTACCGACTGTTAATATGGCAAGTAACTTTAAAAGTTATCGATGGATGATGTTTATTTTATTAGTTTCCATGTTTTCAGTCGGAATCTATCCTAATATTTATTGGCTACAGTATTTTTATTATTTATTCTGTATGTTTGCCTTTCTGTTTGCTTTTGGTATATTGAATTCAACCATTTCAGTCTTGGTGCGAGATTATCACATCATGCTTCAATCAATTTTACGTCTACTATTCTATTTATCAGGACCGATAATGCAATTTAATACAATTTTTGCAGGAACAAGACATGCATGGATAACACGAGTACTTGAATTAAATCCTATCTACTATATTATAGATGGGTTTAGAGATTCGCTACTATTCGGTCGTTGGTTCTGGGAAAAAGGCGTACAAACTGTCTTTTTCTGGTTAGTTGTTGGCGTCCTATTGATTTTAGGGTCACACATTCACATGAAATTTAGAGCACGCTTTATGGACTTTATCTAAAAGGGAGATTACCATGAAAAAAATGATAGAAAAATTGATTTCAATCTGGTTTAGTATGCTAGGCCATTTGCCGAAAAAAAATATTGTCTACTTTGAAAGCTTTCATGGTAAGCAGTTTAGTGATAATCCTAAAGCAATTTACGATTATTTAAAAAAAGAAAATACAACACTTGAACTAGTGTGGGGAGTAACAGCTGGATATGAGGAGACCTTTAAAGAAAAAAAGGTCCCTCATGTTCGACGTTTTTCTTTACGCTGGTTTTTTATGATGCCTAGAGCTAAATTTTGGGTGATTAATACGAGAACACCATTATGGTTAACAAAATCAAAAAAGACAACTTATATCCAAACATGGCACGGAACACCACTAAAACGAATTGGTACAGATATAGAAGAGGTCAATATACCTGGTTACACCAAAGAAAGTTATGACAAAGAATTTTTAGCAGAAAGCAAGAGATGGGATTATTTAACCACCTCAAGTAGCTATACTACTACACATTTTAAACAAGCATTCGGCTATCCTGGAAAAATCATCGAAAAAGGATTTCCAAGAAATGACCAGTTAGTTAATCTGAAACAAAATAATGATAAGGCTGATGATTTAAGAGCTATACTAGGCATCTCACCAGATAAGAAAATAGTTTTGTATGCACCTACTTGGCGTGAGACAGATAACAAGACATCAGAGGGCTATGAATTTAATATCGATTTTCCTTATACAAATTTTTTGAAACAGTTCAGTGATGAGATGGTATTGTTAGTCCGAATGCACTATTTAGTGGCACAAACACTTGATTTTTCAAGTTGGCCATCTGATCAAGTCATCGACGTTTCAACTGGATATGATATGAGTGATTTACTACTAATCAGTGATGTATTGATTACTGATTATTCCTCATGTCTATTTGATTTTAGTTTAACCAACAGAACAATGCTGTTCTTTATGCCAGATTCAACTCAATATGAAGAAGACATTCGTGGCTTTTATCTGCCCATTCAATCATTGTTGCCAGGACCGATTATTAAAGAACCTGATGCCTTAATCGAGCAATTAAAGCAAATAGATGATATTGTGGTGGATAAACAATACGAAGAGTTTAAACAAACATTTTGTAACCATGAAACTGGTAAATCAGCACAGCATATTGCAGAGATAATAAAAAAAGAAATGAGTGAAACACGATGAGTATACTATCTCCAGTCAAAAGGTTAGCTCAACCGTTTGTAAAAACTAAACTATCACCAACCGGAAAACGTGTTGAGACTTATACACGTTTTTATATAAATGAACCCGTGCAACAAGATACCATCCTTTATGAAAGTCGAGATGGTAAATCTCTGACGGATTCACCGTTTGCTATTTTTAATTACTTATTAAAACAAGACATAGAGAAAAAGTACACACATATATGGAGTATTCAGTCATCTGACGAGATGACTTATTTTATGACGCGATTTAAAGACCTGAGTAATGTCTTATTTGTCGAGCGAAACTCAGAAGAGTATTTGAAATGGTTAGCTAAAGCAGAGTATCTGATAAATAATGCAACCTTTCAATCGTTTGTTACGATTAAAGATGAGCAAACATATATCAATACGTGGCACGGGACACCGCTTAAAACAATGGGATTTGACATTCCAGGTAATCCAAATGGTGCACGTAATGTGGTTCGTAACTTTTTTATGGCTGACGTGTTAATCAGTCCAAATAAACATACCACCAATATGTTTTTAGATAGTTATCGTTTGCGACATAATTATCAAGGTGTGATTTTAGAAGGTGGCTACCCTCGGATGGATGCAACCTTTAATAACAATCACGATACAGTGATTCGCACACTACATGAACGAGGTGTGACACTTGATTTGAGTAAAAAAATCCTGTTATACACGCCAACATGTAAAAGTGGCGAAGTGGCTTATACAGAACAAGAACTTCGCCAAATCATCAGCGAGACATCTGTTTTAAGAGAAACATTTGGTGACACATACAATATCTTAATCAAAGTTCATCCATTTATTTATGACAAAGCCAAAAAAGAAGAAGGCATCTTACCGTATCTGATTCCTGATGGGATTGATACCAATGCCTTACTTGCATGCGTGGATTGTTTGGTGACAGATTATTCCAGTATCTTTTTTGATTATTTAGTGACTGATAAACCAATTGTCTTTTATTGTTGGGATGATGATTTATATAGTCACGAACGTGGGAAATACTTTGATTACGATGAGTTACCAGGGCCAGTAGCATTTAATCTCGATGAGTTAATCACTATTTTAAAAGAGTTGCCGAAAAAAATGGAGGAAGCACGCTGGAACTATGAGCGGTTCAAACGGTTATATGTGCCATATGAAGATGGACAGGTCACACAGCGATATGTCGATTATCTCTTTTTCAATCAGCCGCTTCCTGAGAAAATAAAAGAAGTCAGACAATCAGAAGATAAAGAGACACTGCTTATTTATCCTGGTGGGTTAAGAAAAAATGGGATTACCAGTAGTTTTCTGAATCTACTATCTAATATAGACTATGAAAAATATGCTGTAACGTGTCTTTTAGATAATCCAAAATCACTCGAACAGATTGATTCGATTCACCGTATTCCAAAAGAAGCATCTATCTTATTTAACTTTGGGGAGCCGATTTATACCTTTAGTGAAAGCTATCAAGATTTGTACTATCACATAAAAGGAGTCAACCCATCTAAAAAAGAAAAGTTTCCACTTAATATCTATCAAAGAGATGCAAGGAGACTACTTGGAAAAACTGCTTTTGATGTGAGTATTGATTTTAGTGGCTATAGTTTGTATTGGACTAAAACGATTCTAGGTACCACCTCAGAAAAGAAAGTGTGTTACTTACACAGTGACATGCTTGCTGATATGGATCGCGAGGTAAATGGTAAAAAAATCCACAAAATGAATGTTCAAGGAATCATCAGTGTGTATGATTTTTACGATAAATTAGTGTCAGTCTCTAGTGTGATTAGTGACATTAACAAAGAAAACTTATCTCAGTATGCTGATGCATCCAAATTTGTTTACTCAGAAAACTTGTTAAATATTACTGACATCCTATCAAAAGAACAAGATGTACCTGAGCAGAAAGTTGATTACACGACACGTTTATTTAGAGAAGGTAAACTTACAGTTGAAGAAGATGTCACAATCTATGACACTAGGCCAGATAGTCGTTATGCAAAAGCAACGACAAAATCATTACTTGATAGTTCAGTCACTGTTTTAGGAGAGTTTAGTTATCAAGAAGAAACTTATTTGAAAATCAGTCAGTCAGATTGCTATATTGGTTGGATAAATGCAGCACACATTGATATTATGCCAGACAGTATTCAATCAGAGACAGATGTCTATGATTTATCAAAATTGATAGTAGGTAAAAACTCACAGCTCTTTACAGCACCTATTGGGTTGGATCATTCTAAACCAATATGTTCTCTAGCTAGCTTTGATGAATTATATGTGTTGGTGACTAAAAAAGTTATCACGAATACAGGAACGAGCTTTTTAGTGTCCAATGGCTCTGAAGATTTAGGCTGGGTAACACCAAACGTCTTGCGTGAGATGAGTTCAGTGGCAGTATTTAAACATCAAGTAGCTAAAAAAATGCTAAACAAGTTGTTTTCAGCATCTAATCGAAAACAACTTAATAAACTGACGGAAAAAGCTGCCAACCATCCAATCAACGAGCTCGTAAAAGTGACAGCTCCGATGATGGTATCTGATAGTGCGAGTGAAGAAGCAATCAAAACAGCTCTACCAGTTGGAGAAAAAGTTGTGTTGATTTCAAAAAATACGAGCACACATTGGGTGACTATTCTTTTAGATGATGGCCAACACTATTTTGTCAAAGAATCTGAATTAACAGTTGAAAAACGTGATGAGAGATTTGTATTAGAAGTAAAAGACACGCTATTTTCTGCGGTCTTTACCCAATCAAAAGCGGTAATCTATGCCTCTGTTGAGGATGTCCTTGATGAAAAGGGACTACTATCTAAAGTACCTAAAGAAATTACCGTGACAAAATTCATCGTGAGAAATGACCGACAAGAATACTATCAAGTCTTACTCCAAAACAAACGCGTGTGGGTAAAAAAAGAGATGGTCACCTTTGACTTTACGAAAGGTGTATTGAATAAAGATGGCCTCTTTTTTGATTACCCTAAATCAGATGAACCAACTTTTGTCACAGTGGGAAGATTATCTCAAGAAAAAAATCAGTCGTTACTGATAGAGGCTTTTCATCGATACAGAGAAACTTATCAGAAAGGTCATTTATATATTATTGGTGATGGACCTGAAAGAGGAAAGTTAGAGAAAAAAATAAACGAATTATCACTAAAAAATGACATAACAATGGTAGGACAATTAAATAAACCATACATATTTATGGCATATTGTGATATATTTGTTTTAACGTCTTTTTATGAAGGGCAATCACTTGTGTTACTTGAAGCACTGACTTTAAAAATGAAAGTAGTATCGACAGATATACCAGCGTGTCGCAACGTGTTAGATGGCGGTAAATATGGGATGTTGGCTAAGACAAATGATGCCAAAGGGGTTTTCCAAGCGATGGAAGCCACACTTAAAAAGAAGAAAAACTTCAAAGCTTTTAATCCAGTCCAATACAATAAAAAAGCAATGTTGGATTTTTACGATATAACACGTTTAGGAAACAAATGTATAGTTAAATGAAAAAATATTGTACTTAGGAACACAGTTTATGTTACAATGCATAATGGGTTATCAGTTAAATCTGAATAAAAATAAAATTGAACACATATAATTTGGAGGACATGATGGAAGAAACAGTTAGTTTAGATGAAATATTTCAACTTTTGAAAAAAAAGTGGACATTGATTGTGAGTATGCTTATTTTAGGTACCGTTATTTCGACAGTGGTCACGTTGTTTGTTATCACGCCTAAATACAGTTCGACAACACAATTAGTGGTTCAAACAAAAGATGCAGACTCAAATATCAATACTGATAAGATTAATTCAAATCTTTTATTAATTAATACATATAAAGATTTAGTGAAGAGTCCGACAGTCACTGAAAAAGCCAAAGACCGTTTAGTAAAAGATGGTATGACAGATATCACAAAAGATTATTTATCTGGTGTGGTTTCAGTTGAGCAAAATCAAAATTCACAGTTGTTTTCTATTAAAGCTGTGACAACTAATCCTATTGAGTCTGCTGCAATTGCAAATACAGTATCTGAAGTTTTCCAAGAAGAAGCAGTGAAGATGACTGAAACAAACAAAATATCCATTGCTTCTGAAGCAACGCCAAATAACAAAGCTGTGTCGCCAAATAAAAAAGTTAATATTGCCATTGGTGCTGTATTAGGTTTGATTGTTGGTGTGATGTTAGCTTTATTAGGTGAGTTATTCAATCGTACTGTTCGTTCAGAAGAGTTTGTTTCAGAAACGATAGGTGTACCAATATTAGGTACATTGCCAATTGTTAGTGAGCGTGAGATGGAAGAAATTAGAAAGTTACAAAAAAATGCTTTTATCAATGAAGAGTTTTTTCTTGAAGTGAGTGATAATTATGAAAACTCACTTAATACTGAAGTTGATGGATTAGATTTTGACTTAAGAATGACGAAAGATTTTGATGATAGATATTAAAAAGGAGACCAACATGAGTAAGAGGAACCAACATGGTAGAAATAAAAAAAATAAACTAGAAGCATCAAAGCCTGCGACACTTTTTACGGTGATTGAGCCAAACTCACCAATCTCAGAGCAGTTTAGAACCATTCGTACAAATATCATGCATGCTCAATATGGAGTTCAAACACATAGTATCGCCATTACGTCAGCTGGACCTAGTGAAGGTAAATCAACGACAGCCGCAAATTTAGCAGTTATGTTTGCTAAGTTAGGATTGAAAACACTATTAGTTGATGCGGACATGCGACGTCCAACAGCTCATATGACGTTTGAATTAGATAACTCCATGGGGTTAAGTAATATTTTAAGCATCAAGAAACTCTCTGTGGGAGAGGTTGTAAAAGAAAGCAATATTCCCTATCTTGATGTCATGACAAGTGGGTTTAAAGCACCCAATCCTTCAGAGCTTTTGGCTAGTACAAGAATGCAAAAACTCATCAAAGTACTAGAAAATCTATACGATTTCGTAATTTTCGATATGCCACCAGCTTCAACTGTGACAGACGTGCAACTTGTCGCATCTCATTTAGATGGTGTGGCAGTTGTTGTTAGAAGTAACGTCACAGATAAAAAACAATTACAGAGAACCATTGAATTACTGGAAAAAGTAGATTCAACTATTATGGGATGTATTTACTTTGCTGAAAGTAATTTAAGTTACACAGATTACTACTATAGTTAAAAAGGGGGGAGAGTACTGTGTTTATTGATTTACATTGTCATATATTACCAGGTATAGATGACGGTGCTCAGACAATAGAAGATTCCCTTTTTATGGCAAAAGCAGCAGTGTCAGAAGGGATATCTCACATACTCTGCACACCTCATTATAATAATGGAAAGTATCTAAATAAAAAAAATGACGTCATCTCATCTGTCGTCCATTTACAAACAGTACTTGACGAACAGAATATCCCACTGACGTTATTTGAAGGACAAGAAATACGTATTTCTGCTGACTTATCTCGTCGAATGTTAAAAGATGAGATTTTATTTGCTGATTTAAATGACACGTACATCTTGATAGAGTTTCCGTTTACTACAGTACCAGATTATGCATATGGAGTGTTATCTGAGTTATGTCGTAATGGGCATCAGCCAATCATTGTTCATCCAGAGAGAAATAATGTTTTCTTAGAACAACCAAAACGTTTGGATACATTCATTGAGATGGGATGTCTCACACAAGTGACAAACGGCAGTTATATCGGCCAATTTGGGAAAAAAATCCAACGCGTCACAAGACAAATGATTAAGCACAATCAGGCACATATGTTGTCATCAGACGCGCATAATGTGTCGTCACGGGGGTTTTATACCAAACAAGCGTATGAATTATTAGAAAAAGAGTTTGGAAAAGAAAAAAGAGAAGCCTTTGAACAAATCACAAAAGATATTGTCAATGGCGATAAGGTAAAGGTTGACCCAGTTGTTTCTAGTAAAAAGCATTGGGTGTTTTCTTAAAAAAGTTAGGTGGTTTTTGTCGTGAGTCGTAAAATAAAGATGTCGATATTAATCGGGGTAGACACAGTTATTATCATTTTAGCTAACATTTTAGTTAGTTTTTATACCAATTTTTTGTACGATATAAATAGCCCTATCCCAGTAAAAGTGATAGGGTTACAAATTGTGTTGTACTTGATATTTGGGTCATTTTTTAAAGTCTTTAATAGACTGACCAGATATACAAGTATCAATGCGATTGTTTCAATATTCTTCGCAGTAACAGCATCAAGTATTTTAGAGTACATCATACTAGGTTTTTATACATCATCTTCGATTGAACATTTACAGATATTATTAGCTTATTTTATTGTATTATTGACGATTATCAGCTCACGCGTGGTGTGGCGATTGATTGTCGATTATTTAAACATGTACCACAATAAAGGAAATAAAACGTGCGATAATGCCTTTATTATTGGTGCAGGAGATGGTGGCGAGCTACTTTACAATACCGTGAAGTATAAATCCGGACAGTTAGGATTAAACTTTAAAGGATTTATAGATGATGATATTAATAAAAAAAATACGTATCTATCTGGGTTAAAAGTCGTGGGGTCAATTGATGACCTACCAATGTTAGTGAAAGAATATGAAGTTAATGTGTTGACGGTGGCGATTCCGTCGATGACAGCTAGTCAGTATGAGCATCTACTTGATGTGACACGCGATTTGGATGTCACCATCAACTCGATTCCGTCAATTGAAGAGTTAGCGATGGGTGAAGTTGCGGTGACAAAACTTCGCGAGATTGATGTCGTTGATTTACTCGGACGTGATGAAGTCAAACTTGATATGGATGCCATCAAAACACAACTAGCCAATGAAACCATCCTCGTAACAGGGGCAGGTGGCTCGATTGGCTCAGAAATCTGCCGACAAGTCATGGCCTTTTCACCAAAAAAACTCGTACTACTTGGTCATGGTGAAAACTCGATTTACTTAATAGAAAAAGAATTACGACAAAAGTATGCGGATAAAATTACGGAAATAGTACCAACGATTGCGGACGTAAGAGATGCTAAACGAATGTTTGATGTGATGCATGAACACAAACCGTCGATAGTCTATCATGCTGCCGCTCATAAGCATGTCCCTTTGATGGAGTACAACCCATCAGAAGCCTTAAAAAATAATATTTACGGTACAAAAAACGTGGCTGAAGCTGCTTTAGCCAATGATGTGGATAGCTTTGTCATGGTATCAACAGATAAAGCCGTCAAACCACCCAATGTGATGGGATCAACTAAACGCATTGCTGAAATGATCGTGACCGGTCTAAACGGCAAAGGGAAAACAAAATTCTCTGCCGTTCGTTTTGGTAATGTATTAGGCAGTCGAGGAAGTGTGGTCCCGCTCTTTAAAGAACAAGTCGCAAAAGGTGGACCAGTCACTGTGACAGATTTTCGTATGACACGCTACTTCATGACCATACCAGAAGCGAGCCGTTTGGTTATCCAATCAGGTGCTTTAGCAAAAGGTGGCGAAATCTTTATCTTAGACATGGGAGAACCAGTGAAGATAGTTGATTTAGCTAAAAAAGTCGTTAAGTTGAGTGGGTATAGTGAAAATGAAATCCAAATAGTAGAAAGTGGTATCAGACCAGGCGAGAAACTTTACGAAGAGTTACTAGTCGATAAAGAACGATCGAAAGAACAAGTTCATGAAAAAATCTTCGTCGGAAATGTCAATGGGTTTACCTATGATGAAGTGATGAAAAAACTAGACGAGTTGCCAGAAGACTATACAGAGTTAGCAAAAGAGTTGGTACTATTTGCTAATCAATCAAGTGAGGAGTAGTAAAATGAAAGAGTTTGAGAGAATTTATTTATCATCACCCCATATGAGTGATGAAGGCTATGAGCAAGAATATGTGAAAGAAGCTTTTGATACAAACTGGGTTGCCCCACTTGGAAAAAACGTTGATGGTTTTGAACAAGAATTAGCTGACTATGTAGGGATTGACCATGCAGCTGCCTTAAGTTCAGGAACATCAGCTATACACCTAGCGTTAAAAGCTGTTGGAGTAACAGAGGGTGACATCGTTTTTTGCCAAAGTTTAACTTTTTCAGCAACTGCTAATCCGATTATTTATGTAGGAGCTACTCCTGTTTTTATAGATAGTGATAGAAAAACTTGGAATATGGATCCAAAAGCACTGAAGAAAGCTTTTGAAAAATATACACCTAAAGCAGTGTTAGTTGTTCATCTTTATGGCCAATCAGCTGATTTAGATGAAATAAAAGCTTTATGTGATGAATACAATGTAGCATTGATTGAAGATGCTGCAGAAAGTTTAGGGACTCTTTATAAGGGGAAACATACAGGCACTATAGGTGATTATGGTATTTTCTCTTTTAATGGTAATAAAATTATCACTACATCAGGTGGTGGTATGCTTGTTTCAAACAATGAAGAAAAAATAAATAAAACACGTTTTTGGGCTACACAAAGTAGAGACCAAGAAAGACACTATCAACATTCAGAGATTGGTTATAACTATCGTATGAGTAATATAGTCGCAGGTATTGGTCGAGGACAATTAAAAGTACTAGATGACAGAGTTGAAAAGAAAAGACAAATATTCTCATTATATAAAGAGCATTTAGGAGAGTTAGATGGTGTTATCTTTCCAAATGAAAATGAATTTGAGTATTCAAATCATTGGTTATCACCAATGTTAGTTACAAAACATGTGACACCAATTGAGATTATGGAAGCTTTGGAAAAAGAAAATATTGAGAGCAGACCAATATGGAAACCAATGCACCTACAACCAGTTTTTTCTTCGTATGATTATATTGGTGGCAATGTATCAGAAGAATTATTCAATCAAGGAATATGTCTACCGAGTGATACAAAAATGAGTGTAGAACAACAAATGAGAGTAATCAACATTATAAAAGAATTATTTGGAGAGAAAGATTTATGATAGAGGAAACATTCTATGTTAAGTATATGAAACGATTTTTAGATATAATCCTTTCAGGGTTGGCATTGATTGTTTTATCACCAGTTTATTTGGTAGTCGCTATTTTGGTTAGAACAAAACTAGGCTCACCAGTTATATTTATACAAAAAAGACCAGGTAAAGATAATAAGATTTTTAATATGTATAAGTTTCGAACAATGACAGATAAAAGAGATGAACAGGGGGATTTATTGCCAGATGATGAAAGGCTGACATCATTTGGAAAAATGCTTCGTTCCACTAGTTTAGATGAATTACCAGAATTGTGGAATATATTTAAAGGTGATATGTCTATAGTTGGACCAAGACCACTATTAATAGAGTACCTTGATATATATACAGATGACCAAATTAAAAGACATCTAGTAAGACCTGGATTAACTGGATTAGCTCAAGTAAATGGAAGAAATGCTATCTCATGGAATGAAAAGTTTCAATTTGATATTGATTATATTGAATCTATTTCTTTATTACTAGATATAAAAATAGTCTTTTTAACAATAAAAAAAGTACTTATCAAAGAGGGGATTAGTTCAGATACTTCAGTTACGATAGAAAAATTCAATGGAGAAAATTAATGGAAGAATTAATAATAATAGGTTCAGGTGGACATGGTAAAGTTTGTGCTGAGATAGCTGAGTCGATGAATAAATGGAAAACTATTAGGTTTTTGGATGATAGTTTCCCGGGTGCTAGAAAATGTTTAGATTTTGATATTATAGGAAAAACTTGTGATATAGATAAATATTCTTCACATGATTTTTTTGTAGCTATTGGTGATAACGATATTAGAGAAAAGTTTTTTGAAGAATTAACCTTATTAAAATGTAATATTGTTTCATTAGTTCATCCTACATCATATATTAGTAAATATTGTAGTATTGGCAACGGAACATCAATTCATCAAAATGTTGTTATTAATACAGATTCTACAATTGGAAAAGGTTGTATTATCAATACAGGAACTATAGTAGAGCATGAAAATGTCATATCCGATTTCGTTCACCTATCTCCTAATGTCAGTTTAGGAGGTAGGGTGAGTGTTGGTAGAAAAACTTGGATAGGTATAGGTAGTACTGTTATAAATGATATACAAGTAGGTGAAAAAATCATTGTGGGAGCAATGTCGTTAGTTTTAAACAATATTAGTGATGCTAACGTTTACTATGGAGTACCAGTAGTACGTAGTAAGGAGAGTTTTTAATGAAATATTTATTTTTTATTAGTTTGTCTTTTATTTTTTACACAATGATATTTTATCCGATTATACTTCAAGTACTTGATAAGGTTATGAAGAAAGATAAATTAAATTTAAATACTGATTTTAATCCATTTATATCTATCATCATACCCGCGCATAATGAAGAAGACGTAATAGAAAGAAAAATAAAGAATTTATTGCAAATAAATTACGATAAATATAAGTATGAAATCATAATTGCTTCAGATCATAGTACAGATAAAACAAATGATATAGTGGAAGATTTATCAAGGAATTTTTCTAATATATTCTTGGTTGACGTAGACGAGAGAAAAGGTAAAACTAATGCTCAGAACGAAGCTGTTGGAGTTGCAAAAGGAGAAGTATTAATTTTTTCAGATGCTAATTCTATCCTTGACAGTGAGGCTGTGAAGCAAATTGTTTATTATTTATCGGATAAAAATGTTGGATATGTTGCTGGAAATTTACAGTATACGAATTCTTTAGAATCAATTTCAGCTAATACAGAAAGTGTTTATTGGAATTACGACTTGAGAATGAGAAAAGTAGAATCAGATATCAGCTCCATAACAGCTGGTAACGGTGCCATTTATGGATTAAGAAAAGAGGATTACATTGATATAGATCCTATCTATTCTCATGATAGTATTTTTCCAGTTTTACAGGTATTAAATGGTAAAAAGTCAAAATTTAATCCTAAAGCGATTGCGTACGAAAAAGCAGGAGAAAGTGATAAAGAAGAATATAAAAGAAAAGTTAGGATGTTTAGAAAAATAATCAAAATTAATTTTATAGACATTCAAAAATATAACTTCTTTAAATATGGTATTTTTAGTTATTTTTATTTTAGTCATAGATTTTGCAGAAACTTTTTATTTGTATTTCATATTTTATTAATTTTTAGTAGCCTTTTCTTAATACTAAATCCAATATATCGAGTACTATTTTTTCTCCAGTTAATGTTTTACATAGTCTCATTAGTAGGATATAAAGCGCAAATCAAAATGCTTAAACCGTTTACTTTTTACTCAATGACGTTATTAGCACAGTTAGTTGGGGCTTACAAAGAGTTAACTGGTAAATCTAAACCTTTTTGGGAAGTACCACAAAGTACAAGAAAGTAGAGAAAATATATGATAACTATACTAGCTATATTAATGATAGTCTTAATTTTAATTTTAGTACATAATAATATCATATCTAGTTTTTTTAATCCTGGAGTGTTCTTTGGATTAGTATGGTCCATCCAGATATTGATAAGTAATATATTTTTGGAAAATAATCATAATTCTGGCAGTTTATATATTTTAATTGTAGTTTTTTTTAGTCTTATTTCGGGTTTTATAGGGGAAAAACTACCTATGTTTGTGAACAATAAAAAAAAAATAGATTATTCTTTTAATGAAAGACTAAGTACAGTTTGTCTTTATGTAAGTATATTGCTAGGTGTTTTGTATGAAATTTTTTTATTACGAAGTAAAGGTATGTCCATATTGTCTATTTTTGAAGTTGGAGGCTTATTAGATTTAAACGTTCAAAATGCAGCAATAAGATATGGAGATGTAGCTATAAAGTCTTCATTAGTGACAAAAGTATTATTACCATTTACCTATTTGGCACCTTCTATTGGGGGAATTCATTTTGTATTATCAAATAAAAAAAGTAACAAATATTTATCGCTTTTATCGTTTTTACCGACTTTTTTATCTTTGACTATTGAAAATACTAAATCAGGATTTATTTCAGCAATAATTCTATTTGTATCTGGAATAATAATTGCAAATTTATTAAAGAATAAATATTTTGAAATAAATCTAAAAAAAATATTCATGTTAGTAATCATTACAATTTTTTTGTTTTATTTATTAATTTTTAGCATGGTTCTAAGGTCAGGAGAAATTTCTACAAGAATGTTTGATTTTGCTCAAAAAAAAATTATTGTGTACGCATTAGGTCACATATCTGCTTTTAATATTTGGTTTTCTGATTTTAGTATGGTTCCACCGAATGGTATAGGTAAGTATACTTTTTTAGGTATATACAACACTTTGGGGTTAACAGTAAGAGACCAAGGAGTATTTAATGAATTTGTGTATATTAATGGAACAACAACAAATGTATATAGTTTTTTTAGGAGTTTAATAATGGATTTTTCTGTAGTAGGAGCTTTTTTATTTATTTTACTATTCACTATTTTAGCAACGATAGCTTATAAGTCATTAATTAATAAAGTTAATATTTATTTTTCTATATTTATACTTTTTAATTATTATTTTTTCACTATGTTTAATTTCACTAGTATTTGGACGTATTCTAGCTATATTTTAATGTTAATATTAATTTTAGTATATTCTAAAATGATTATTAGGGAGATAAAAAATGTTAAAGAAAAATAGTGTTTTATTTGATATGATTGTTACTTTTGGAGTGCAGTTTATAATATTAATCCTGAATTTCTTAATTAATAAAATTTTTGCGATTAATTTAGGAGTTGAAAGTTTTGGTATATTTAATATAGCACGTAGGGGAGCAACATTAATCGGATTTTTGATTTTATGTGGTCAAGGTATATCGATAGTAAGATACTTGTCAATAAAGAAAAATAAGAACAATCAAGAAAAAATAAGTTACATATTTGCAGGACTTACAATTATATTATATATGGTTCTACTGTTTATTTTATTGTTATTTTTTTTCAATAATATTCTCACTAATATTTTATTTGGTTCTCAAGAATATAAATATTTAATGATACCTATTTTATTTTTTGCCTTTAGTACTAGTATATCAACCTATGTTTCTTCAGTCTTCAGAGGATTAGAGAAATTTGTTCAATTTAATATATCGCAGTTAATTATACAAGTTCTAATTGTAGTTTTTTTTATGATTACTAAAGAGACAAATTTAATATCTATATTTTTTTATTGGTCTATGATATCGTTAGTAGTCTCAATTATTTTTTCTATAATCCTATTTTTTAAAATGTTTAAATCGAATAGATTTGAAATTATAAATTTCAAATCTATTCGACTTAACATGTTTAAGTATGGAGCATCAAGAGTGATAGGAGAGTTTATTCAGTTTGCTTATTATTTGGTTCCGTTAGTTTTTGTTAATAATAAATTTGGTAACATAGAAGCAGGGTATTTTTCAGCTTCAACTGGAATACTACAAATGATGCTTCCTTTTTTTAGTTATATTGGCCTTGTTTTATTACCAAAAGCAAGTTCTTCAATTACTGATGGTCAGTTTAAAGATTTCAAGTATAAAATTAATAAAGGGATGTTTGTATATTTAATAATAAGTTTATTAGGAGTAGTATTCGCTATGATCTTTACACCATTTATAATTAGAATTTTATATTCTACCGATTTTTTAAGCGGAGTTCAGGTAGCAAGAGTTTTGATTATTAGCTTGATTCCAAGATCTCTATTTTTATTATTGAGAAATCCAATAGATGCTATAAGTCAAACACCATATAATACGATAAGTTTATTATTAAGCTTCCTTATAATGATAGTGCTGATGTATTTTTCAACTAGTGTGACACAAATTGCTCTTTCATTTGTATTATCTGATATTATACTTGCATTATGTAGTTTAATTATTTGGTTAAAAAGTGAAAAGCTTATAAAGGAGGAGTAGATTATGGTTAAGTACGATTTTGTATTCGTAGTTTTAGTATATAAAAATTATGATGATTTTATAGATTTTTATGAGTCTGTAAAGAAAGTCAATAATAATTTCCAAATCGTAATAGTTGACAGCTACTATAATGAAGAAACTTTGAAAAAAGGAAAAAAAATTGCAAAAGACTATAATATAGATTTTATACATGTCCCAAATAAAGGATATGGATTTGGAAATAATGAAGGAATAAAGTATGCGTTAAATAAGTATGAATTTGAGCATTTAGTTATATCTAATCCGGATGTTAAAATAGTTAATTTATCAATTGATAAATTATCTTCATCTGCTATAACTGGTCCTAAAATTTTAAATTTAGAAAATAAAAATCAAAACCCTCATTATTATACAAAAAATAGATTATGTTTCTATCTCATGAAAAAGTATGCAGAAAGTAGTAAAATATTTTATTTATATCTTTACTTAGTAATAAATAAGTTTATTAGAAACTACTATCAAGCATTAACAAATTCTAAAAATAATATACAAGTTTATTCTTTGCATGGCAGCTTTATTGTAATACCTAAAAAAGTTTTATTAGTATTAGAACCAATTTTTGATGAAAGTGTTTTTTTGTATACCGAGGAAAATTTTATTGCAGATTTAGCAAAAAAAAATAATATAAAAATGCTTTACGATAAAGAGTTAGAAATAATTCATAAAGAAGATGGAAGTTCCCAAAATGTAAATACTAGATTGCATACTTTAGAGTCATTAAAGATATATTTTAAAGTGAGAGATAATTAATTATGAAAAAAATTAAATTTGTTAGTAGACGTAGAGGCTTCTTTAATCATTTAGAAAACATAAATGATGAAATAGTATTTGAATTTATTCAGTCTTCATTTGAAGTACCTAGTATAAAAAGAAAAATTGCTAGTCAATTAATACGTACTAAATTCATGACTTTGTTAGGTGTTATAGAAACAATTAAATACAATACCAATGAAGATAAAGAAACACTTCTTGGGAGTTTTAATCGATTTTTAAGTGTTGAGAGACCTTATTTTATATATTTAGAAAATCCAACAGCTTTGTTTCACTATACACTTGGGAGAAACAAATCTTATTTAGGAAAACATAAATTTAAAAATAATTTAGAAAATGCTTATTTAAAAGAAATAGTTTGCATGTCATATGCCTGTATGAGCACTATGGATGATATTTTTAGTCCAGCAATATACAGGGGGAAAAGAAGAGTAATCTATCCTTTAGTGCCAGATAATAATAATGTTACAGTAAATTTGATTAAAGAAAGATGCAAAGATGATGAATTAAATGTTTTATTCATTGCTCAAGGTACTAGGTTTATTTCTAAAGGAGGACTTGAAGTTTTAGAAGCTTTTAAATATTTAAAAGATGTTAAAATAACAGTTATCACCAATATATCTAGTGTTGAGGGATTAATAAAAGAATATAGGGAGCTTCCTAACATTAAGTTCTACGATTTTAAATATTCTTATGAGGATATGGAACAAATATATGCGCAACATCAAATTTTATTACATCCATCTAGCGATGATAGTTTTGGATTAACTGTTTTAGAAGCGATGAAAGCAGGTTTACCCATAATTACTACCAGATTATACGCATTTCCAGAAATGGTTGAAGAAGGGATTAACGGATATATGGTACAACCAAAATGGGAATTTTTTGGCAAAAATAATCTTCCAAATCCGTTAGTGTGGAATAATAGAAAAAAAAACTCTATATTCGACTGAATTATCACAAACTATTATTGATTTCATAATTAAAAAAATAAATTCTTTAAATGAGGATAGAGAGTTATTAAAAGAAATGAGTATTAATTCATATAATAAAGCACGAAAGAAACCATTTTCTAGTGAATTTATACTTAAGCAATGGGAAAATATCTATATTGAGAGCATAGAGAACGAAGAGGAGTGGTAAATTGAAAGGTATAATCTTAGCAGGAGGAAGTGGAACTAGACTGTATCCACTTACTAAATCAGTATCAAAACAGTTAATGCCTATATATGATAAGCCAATGATATATTATCCATTGGCTAGTCTTATGTTAGCAGGAATTAAGGATATTTTAATCATATCAACACCAACAGATACACCAAGATTTGAGGAGTTATTAGGTGATGGACATGATTTAGGAATAAACATTGAATATGCTATTCAAGAAAGTCCTGATGGCTTAGCGCAAGCCTTTATCATAGGAGAAGATTTTATAGGTGAGGATTCTGTTTGTCTGATATTAGGTGATAATATTTATTATGGAAGTGGACTATCAAAACTATTACAACGTTCAGCACAAAAAGAATCAGGAGCAACAGTATTTGGTTACCATGTAAATGATCCTGAGAGATTTGGAGTAGTTGAATTTGACGACAATATGAGAGCAATCTCTATCGAAGAAAAACCAGAAAAACCAAAATCTAATTATGCAGTTACGGGACTTTATTTTTATGATAATAGAGTGGTCAATATTGCGAAAAATATAAAACCATCAGAACGTGGTGAATTAGAAATTACTGATATTAATAAAGAATATCTACGACTAAATGAATTAGAAGTTGAATTAATGGGACGAGGGTTTGCCTGGTTAGATACTGGAACACACGAGTCATTATTAGAAGCTTCAACATTTATTGAAACGATAGAGAAAAGACAAAATCTAAAAGTCGCTTGTTTAGAAGAAATTGCTTATCGCATGGGATATATAACAAAAGAAGAATTAGAGGTTTTAGCGAAACCACTATTGAAAAACCAATATGGCCAATACTTAAAAAGGTTATATGAAGATTAATTTTATTTTGGAGGGTGTATAGGTGAAGATTTTTAATACGAAATTACAGGATGTTAAAATTATAGAGACACCCGTTTTTGGAGATAATCGCGGATTTTTTACAGAATCTTACAATAAAGAAAAATTTTCTGAAATAGGAATCACAAATGATTTTATACAAGATAACCACTCACTTTCAGTTGAGGTTGGAACGTTACGTGGTATGCATTATCAACTATCTCCAAAGGCACAAACTAAGTTAGTACGTTGTACTACTGGAGTAATATATGATGTATTAGTAGATATGAGAAAAGGTTCTCCAACTTATGGACAATGGGAAGGATACCTTTTAAGCGAGTACAATCACAGACAGTTGCTTGTACCAAAAGGATTTGCACATGGTTTTTGTACACTTACTCCGGATGTAAATATTCAATATAAAGTAGACGAATTGTATTCACCTGAGCATGATAGAGGGATTGCTTATGACGACCCTAGTATTGGTATCGAATGGCCGATGAATGCAACAGTGTTATCTGAAAAAGATAAAAATCATCCTAATCTAAAAGATGCTGAAAACAATTTTGTATGGGGTGAAGTATAATATGAAAAATATTTTAGTTACAGGTGGAGCAGGTTTTATAGGAAGTAATTTTGTACATTATATGCTAGATAAACATCCTGACTACACTATTATAAATCTTGACTTACTAACATATGCTGGGAATACCCATAATCTGGATGATGTTATTGATAATCCAAGACATATTTTTGTTAAAGGAAATATAACTAATAGAGAGTTAGTTAGTTATTTAGTAGAAAAGTATTCAATTGATGCATTTGTAAATTTTGCTGCAGAATCACATGTGGATAGAAGTATATTAAATCCATCTATCTTTGTAGAGACGAACGTACAGGGAACATTAGCCTTATTAGACGTAGCAAAAAAATATGAAATACAAAAATATTTACAAGTATCAACAGATGAAGTATATGGAAGTCTTGGTTCTACTGGATACTTTACAGAGGAAACACCATTAGCACCAAACAGTCCTTATTCTGCTAGTAAAACAAGTGCTGATTTATTAGTTCGTTCATACTATGAAACATATGATATGAATGTAAATATTACTAGATGTTCAAATAATTATGGACCATATCATTTTCCTGAAAAGTTAATTCCATTAATGATTTCTAATGCATTAGATGGAAAAAATTTACCAATATATGGTGATGGTATGAATGTAAGGGACTGGTTACATGTTTATGATCATTGCCAAGCAATAGATTTAGTCCTTCATAAAGGTAGAAAAGGTGAAGTATATAACGTTGGTGGGCATAATGAACGAACTAATAATGAAATAGTAGATATTATCATTGAAAAACTACAAGTGTCTCCTGATTTAAAAGTATATGTTGAAGACAGATTAGGCCATGATAAGAGATATGCAATTGACCCTACTAAATTAGAAACTGAGTTAGGATGGAAACCTAAATATACATTTGAAACAGGTATTGTGGAAACAATAGATTGGTATTTAGCAAATGAATCATGGTGGAGACCATTGCAAGAAAAAGCAAAATTAAACTAGTTCTATAGATTGGACAGGAGGAATTGTAGTGACTGTATTAATCACAGGTGCAAATGGCCAATTAGGTAGTGAGTTAACTAATCTTTTAAAACAACAAAATATAGATTTTATTGCTTATGATAGTCAAGAGATGGATATTACAGATTTTGATAAGACGCTTTCTATTATTAAAGATATTAAGCCCTCAGTAGTTTATCATTGTGCAGCCTATACAGCAGTTGACTTAGCAGAAGATGAAGGAAAAGAGATGAATTATCTTGTAAATGTCGATGGTACTAAAAATGTTGCTCAAGCATGTAAAAAAGTTGGTGCTACATTGGTTTATATCAGTACTGATTATGTATTTGATGGAAAAAAAAGGGAAGTTCCATACATAGAAACAGATAAAACCTCTCCAATTAATGAATACGGAGAAGCAAAATTATTAGGAGAACAGGTGGTTCAGGAGATTTTAAACAATTATTATATTATAAGGACATCTTGGGTTTTCGGTGAATATGGAAATAATTTTGTTTATACAATGAAAAAGCTTGCTAAAACCCATGACCAATTAACGGTAGTAAATGATCAAGTAGGCAGACCAACCTGGACAAAAAGTTTAGCAGAATTTATGACATATTTAGTACAAAATAATTGTGAATATGGAACTTATCATTTTTCTAATGATGATATATGCACATGGTATGAATTTGCACAAGAAATATTACAAGATGATAATGTAACTATTTCTCCTGTAACATCTGATCAATTCATTACTAAAGCAGCAAGACCAGAGTATTCAATTATGGATTTAGAAAAAGCGAAATCAACTGGGTATGAAATAATTTCGTGGAAAACAGCATTACAGCATTTTTTGGAGGGAATTAAATGAAGGTCTCAGTTGTAGGTTTAGGTTATGTTGGTTTAGCTAACGCATTATTATTATCACAAAATAATGATGTAATAGCATATGATATAGTAGATGAAAAGATTGAATTGTTGAACAAAGGAATCTCACCATTAGTAGATAATGAAATTGAAGAATTCTTAACAGATAAATCTCTATCTATAGAATTCACAACAGATTTTGATAAGGCAATTAATCATGGTGAGTACTGTATTATTGCAACACCAACAGATTATGATGAAAAGAAAAATTATTTTAATACATCAACAGTTGAAAGTGTGATAGAAAAAGGATTTGCAGTCAATCCAGATACTATCTTTATTATAAAATCAACAGTTCCTGTAGGGTATACAAAAGAGTTGAAAGAAAAATACAACACAGAAAACATTATTTTTTCACCAGAGTTTTTACGTGAAGGAAAAGCCTTGTACGATAACTTACACCCATCAAGAATTATAGTGGGTGAGAGAAGCGAAAGAGCAGAGGTATTTGCTAAAGCATTATTGGATAATTCTTATGAAGAGGATATACCTGTTTTATTAACTGACTCTACAGAAGCTGAAGCAATTAAACTATTTTCAAATACATACCTTGCTTTAAGAGTGTCATACTTTAATGAGTTAGATACCTATGCAGAAGTGAGAGGACTAGACACTAAACAGATTATCGAAGGTGTTGGTTTAGATCCTCGTATAGGAAGTCATTACAATAATCCTTCATTTGGTTATGGTGGTTATTGCTTACCAAAAGACACCAAACAATTATTGGCTAATTATGACCAAGTACCTAATAATATTATTGGGGCAATCGTTGAAGCCAATAGAACGCGAAAAGATTTTATCGCTGACCAAATCATTGCTAAACAACCAAAAGTTGTTGGTATCTATCGTTTAACGATGAAAGCTAACTCGGATAATTTTAGATACTCGTCTATTCAAGGCATTATGAAACGATTAAAAGCTAAGGGAATAGAAGTGATTGTTTACGAGCCAACATTAAAAGAAGACACCTTTTTTAATTCAAAAGTCTATACTGATTTAGATGAATTTAAAAAAGTATCAGAAGTTATCGTAACAAATCGTATCGAAAAAGAATTATCAGATTCATTGGA
This sequence comes from Vagococcus martis, assembly GCF_002026305.1. NCBI lineage: Bacteria > Bacillati > Bacillota > Bacilli > Lactobacillales > Enterococcaceae > Vagococcus > Vagococcus martis. The sequence continues at coordinate 1,874,670 of NZ_MVAB01000001.1, forward strand.
TAAAATTTATACAAGAGATATATTTAATCAAGATTAACAAAATCCCCCCACAAGAAGTCTATCTGATTTCTCGTGGAGGGCTATTTTTTTATCCTAATCTATCTTTCTAACATAATCCTTGTGAAGTGTAACAAATACCTTGCGATGATTATAGAGTATACAAGCATGCGTTGTTGTTTTGGTGTGGCAAATTTGCTCAATATCAAAGACAGTACTTTTGGAAAAGTGCATGCCAGATGCTTTTTTAAAGGATTCATCTGCTTGAATGACGAGTGTTCTTAATGCTTCAAATCGTGTTCCTGTTGTGTGATAAGCGTCCTTTTGTTGGGTGATGGTCTTTTTTGGTGCAGCATATTGTTGCCAAGCAAGTTTATCTCCGTAAAAATGACTTGTATCAACAGGTGTACTGGTGTATTGCCACATAGCATAGCTAGGCCATTGCTTAACAACAGGTGTGTGTTGAGAGTATTTGGCAACCCATAAACCATAATCACCAGCTACGACATCTAACCAATCATCAGAGTTTGCATCACTTTCATTCATATAGATGAGAGGTTTTACGCCAGTTTGTTTGTAGACATAATCTAAAAACTCTTTGGCTTTTTGTGCCCCTTGTTTACCATACTCTTCATAGTCAAGAACTAAGATGGCTTCACCTATATAGCCTTTGATATGTGTTAAGAAAAAGTCTGCTTGTTTGATGACATCATTTTGATCTAAAAAATGATACACCCCATAAGGCTTGTTTAATTTTTTGGCTTGTTGGACAAAAGTGTCACATGTATCATCAATAAAGTAAGTGCCTTCTGTTGCTTTAAAGATAAAGGCGTCCGCTTTTAGTGTATCAAGTGACATCCCTCGTTGGTGGTTTGATAAGTCAATAACTTTTAGCATATAAAAACTCCTTTCTGATATAAGAAAAGACGACGTTTGTGGTAAACGTCGCCTAAATTGTTAGAACAACTCTGTAATAATCGTTTCACTATAGTGTGCTGATTTTGGTGTCACATAAAGTTGTTTGCCGTTTGCTTCAAAGATTCCTAAAGCTGAGATAGCCATCATCGCATCTTTTACTTCATCTTTTGTTAGTTCTTGGCTGGCTACTTTTGGTACTAATGTTGTTTTTTTGTTTTCCTCGTTTAAAAAGTTTAAGTTTAGTTTTTTCATGGTTATGTCCTCCTAGTATAGTTGTCTGATTGATTACATATCGTAGTGGTGAGTGTTTACGATTGACAGTCTTTCTAATGGTTCATCTTTTGGAGCAAGTGAGTCGAAGATATCACCTAAGTCTAAAATGTTTTCATCAGTGGCACTTTCTTTTAAGTTAGCTAATGTTTGTTTACGTGGTTTGTCGTCACCTACTGCTTTGAATGTTAAGATTGATTTTTTACTGTCGAAGATTTTTTCCATGTTCGTCACGTCCTTTTGTTAGTTTAGTAAGTTGCGCGCCTTACACTTATATAAACGTTTCCCAAATCAAAAGTGTTAACCCCTTTTTTCAAATTTTTTATATTTTTTTCTTACACCATCTCGCCAGCGATAAACTGTCTTCCTAGAAACCTTGTATTTATCAGCTATTTGGCTCATAGTCAGTTGATCAAAAAAACGATCAGCCAAATATTTTTTTCGCAAGGAGTCAGCGTCTGAGCGAGTTGATGATACAAATCGGTTGTGGCTAAAGAAGAAGAGATATCATTATCCTCAGTGAGTAAGTCTAGTTGAGTATCTTCTATGATATCTTTGTCATAGCGTCGTTGTTCTTTTCTGATTTTATCGACTGTCGCCCAACAGATTTTTTGATAAACAAACGGTCTAAAGGGAGCTCTGTTGTCTGGTCGTTTTTGATAATCTCGATGTGTTAGTAGTAACTCTATACGAGCATGCTGCAAATAATCATCAAACTCTGGGTGTGATGGGGTAATGTGGTATTTTTTCAATGCGCCTAAGATAAGTGAATGATAGGTTGTAAATAGTGTCTCTTCCATAAAAATAATCCTTTCAAGTTATCATTTGGCTAGCCACTGTGAGTATAGACAATTTTTTAAAATCAGGAAAAAACCAAAATTTGAATTTTCTGCGTAAAATTAATTATTTTTGTATGAAAACGCTTTTAAAATAACTTGGATATGTTAATATAAGGTGTAATTAAAAAACGTAAACTTAGGAGTGATAATCATGGATATCAATGCAAGAAAACTTTTAATTCACGAGGATTTAGTACATGGAGATGCGATTAAACTAGATGATTTATATAACAAGTTTTTACCTTGTTGTGTGAAGACAGGAAACACGTCGTTAACACGTGATGTCTATTTTATACATGATATATCTGAATTGGGCATAAAGTATAAAGCCATGCTATTAACGTCTAATCATCTACCTATTTTAACGACCTCTACAACACGTGAACTAATGAGTGAATACAATCAATCTCATAATCGAATTTTTGAAAGGGTATACAACACGATTGAACTATATAATGATTTTCAGCAAAAAAATTATAAACAAGCCATGATTGACAAGCAGTTGATCTTTATGCCGCTAAATGGCACGGTGAGAAAAAATACAAGTTTTATTAATCCAATGTATATCACCAATTTTCATAAGATTGGTCAAGGGCAAATGACGATAAACTTTACTAATTTTTTAGGGATTGATCTGGATTATGGATGTCAGGCGTTTAATCAACGAGTAAACAAAGCGGTGAATCAGTATATGTTATATTTTTTCCCTGAAGCGTTTGACATATTAGAGCATGTTATTTCGTGGAAAGGAGATTACTTAATGAGTGAACTAACAAAAACAAGAAAAAAACGTCATAGTATTGATAGTGAAAAGTTAACTATATGTCGAAAGAAAGTGGATTATTTTTTAGTGATTCAGCAGTTGAATCAATCGCTTACGATTCAAGAGTTTATTGAGGAGTTTGATAGTTATTGGGATAAAATTTAGTTAAAATGTGATATAGTAAAAAGATGCAAGGAGGCTGAAAGAAAATGGAAGTCATTCAAAGCATCAAAAAAGAAAAAACAGGGTACTTGTTGGTGACAAAAAGTGGGATAAAGATACCACTGTCTGAGGATTCTCTGGTGAAGCATCGTCTACTTAAAGGTAGTGAAGTATCAGAAGAATTATTAAACCAAGTAAAAGAAGAAGCCAGCTTTGATATTGGGTATCAAAAAGCACTAAACTATTTGAGCTACCAGCTTCGTAGTGAAAAAGAGATAAAAGATTATCTCAAAAAACAAGAGATTAACCCCCCTCAAATAAAACAAATTATTGATAAATTAAAAGACTTATCACTTCTTGATGATAAGGTTTTTGCTGAAAGTTATGTTCGTACGGCTATTCGTACGACTGATAAAGGGCCACAAGGTGTCAAAGAATTTTTGATGAAAAAAGGTGTGCCAAGTGACTTCATAGATGAGGCACTTATTTTATTTGATGACACGCATCAATTAGAGCTAGGTCAAAAGCTTGGCGAAAAGATGGCAAGAAAGTATCAGAAGAGTAGCCAAAAAGAACGCATCAATAAAATTCGTCAGCAATTATTTATAAAAGGGTTTAAATCGGATGTTATCTCTAGCGTTATAGATGGTTTAGCTTTTGACGATGATGAGGACGAGTATGATTTATTAGTCAAACAAGGTGATAAATTATGGCGTCGACATGAAAGAGTCGAGACACGTAAGAAACATCAAAAGATAAAACAAAGTTTGTATCAAAAAGGGTTTTCTATAGATGATATCAACCGTTACATAGAAGAAAAAGAGATGGAGTTAGAGTAAGAGATGAGTGAAGAAGTAACTTGGACGCAAGAGAAGATAGAGAGCTTTCAAGATGATTTGTTGGCATGGTATCATCATGAAAAACGAGATTTACCGTGGCGAGAGTCGACAGATCCATACCGAGTATGGGTATCTGAGATTATGCTACAACAAACGCAAGTCGTGACGGTGATTCCATATTTTAATCGGTTTATGGAGTGGTTTCCCACGATAGAAGATTTGGCAAATGCTGAAGAAGATAAACTACTAAAAGCATGGGAAGGTTTGGGATATTACTCTCGTGTTCGCAACATGCAACATGCGGCAAAAGAAATGGTCGAAACGTTTGATGGGCAAATGCCACAGACGATAGAAGACATATTATCATTAAAGGGAATAGGGCCATATACAGGTGGAGCGATTGGAAGTATTGCTTTTTCGTTGCCAGAGCCGGCAATTGATGGAAACGTGATGCGAGTATACAGTCGCTTATTTTGTTTGTCTGATGATATCGCGTTACCTAAAACACGAAAAGTTTTTGATAAGTATGTGAGAGAAACAATGTCACAAACTGAACCAGGAGATTTTAATCAAGCCTTGATGGATTTAGGTGCCACAATTTGTACACCGACTAAACCATCATGTGAGACGTGTCCGATAAAAAATTATTGTGAGGCTAGAAAAACAGATACAGCATCATCTTATCCAGTGAAAAAGAAAAAAGAAAAAGCAAAGCCACTTTACTATGTGGCAGATGTGATTAGAAATAAAACGGGTGCTTTTTTATTGGAGAAAAGACCAGAAGATGGCCTGCTTTCAAACATGTGGACATTTCCTATGCATGAAGTCACAAAAGAAGACTATGATCGTTTGGCTGCATCGTATGACTCTGTTGAAGAAAAATCATCACAGGTAGCAGAGCAATTGAGCTTGTATGAAGAAGAAAAAATAGACATCAAAGAAAAACAACTTTTAGGTGTTGTGACGCATATTTTCAGTCATAGAAAATGGCATGTGTTAGTAGTGGAGGATTTATTGAGAGGCACAGATCGCGAAATGTTAGAAAAACAAAAATGGGTCTATCAAGAAGAGTTTGGTCAGTATGTTTTTCCTAAGCCACAGCAAAAGATGGTCGACTTACTAAAGAAAAGTATGAATAATTAGTGATATCATAGTCCAAGATATGCTATAATAATTCTGATATTGGTATTAAATGTTAAATTTAATACCCATGTGAAAAATTGACACAATTTGTCAAGGAAAGCAGGATTAGATAGTGATGCGTGTTCCTAAAGAAGGAGAGTTTATCACGATCCAAAGTTACAAGCATGACGGAAGTTTACATCGAACTTGGCGCGATACAATGGTCCTAAAAACAAGTGAGTGTTCGATAATTGGAATGAATGACCACACACTTGTGACAGAGTCAGATGGACGACGATGGGTAACGCGTGAACCTGCTATTGTATATTTCCATACAAAATATTGGTTCAACATAATTGCTATGATACGAGAGAAAGGAGTTTCCTACTATTGTAATCTTGCCTCACCTTATGTTTTGGATGAGGAAGCTTTAAAGTATATTGATTATGACTTGGATATAAAAGTGTTTCCTGATGGAGAAAAACGCTTGTTAGATGTTGACGAGTATGAAGACCATCGAAAACTAATGAACTACCCAAACGAAATTGATATTGTTCTTAAAGAAAATGTGAAGATTTTGGTAGACTGGATTAATGAAGGAAAAGGTCCTTTCTCTGATGAGTATGTCGATATTTGGTATAAACGGTATCAACAATTATCAAGAAAATGAAACAACTGTGTGTTTCGTAAATTCAGGGTTTGATAAGCATTACAAAAAATAGCGAAAGACTTCAAATTTTTTTGAAGTCTTTCGTTATTTTTTATCATTTTGAAACGAAAAAAATAACAATTTTTCTTGAAAAAAATATGTTATACTTTTTACAAGATGAATAAAGGAGGGTATTTAAGTGAAGAAAAAACTATCTATTCTATTTTTAGTAAGTGCTGTATTGTGTATTGGTTTGGTTCTTTTGAAAGTTCATGAATCAAGAACGACTGCTTCAGAAAAAGTGATTAGAGAGGTCATTGAACCTGAAAAAAAATCCTTACAATACCAAAAAAAGCATCTCTTAATTATATTAAAGAAAAACAAGTGATGTCGATTAAAGAAATGTAATTAGCCGAATAAAAAAACAGGAAACTTCATTAAAAAGTATCCTGTTTATTTTTATACCGTTTTTTTCATGTTTTGGTGCTGGATATTTGCTTCGATGTAGGTGTCACCAAAAGGCTCGTACCCTAAAGAATGATAGAAATCTAATGCGTGTAATTGTGCTCCTAAAATGAGTGTGTTTGCCTGGTGAGTTTTTGCTACTTGTTCGGCATATTCCATGAGCTGTTTGCCGATTCCTTTTCCACGATCGTCTTTAGCAACTGCCATGCGTTGAATTTTCATGGCTGTCTCATCAATAGGAAATAATCTTACAGTACCTAAAGCTTGCTGAAAGTCATCATATAATACACAATGAATTGCTTGATCTTCATCAGCGATTTCAATCGATTCTGGTACGTGTTGTTCGTTAACAAAGACGTCTAGTCTAATGCGTTTAGCGTCTTCGTATGCTTTTGACGTAAGGTCTTGAGTATGAATTAAGTTTACCATTTGTTTATCTCCTTTGTTATGCTTTTAATAAGTTTATCAAATTAGCAGTTTTTTTAAAACAAATAGATTATAATAAGTGTACGTGAATTTTAGATAAAGCGAGGGGAATTTATGCTACAAAAACTTAAAGCTTCTAAATTAATGTTTTGGTCACTAGAACTACTGATTATTGCGACATTAATTTTAGTTGGAACGAAAATCAATTTTATCTTTAAACCAATTGGAACACTGTTTACAACGATGTTCGCACCGATTATCATATCCGGTTTTTTATTTTATTGTGTTAACCCAATTTTACAATTTATGATCAAAAAAGGGATTAAACGGACATGGGCTGTGTCAATTATCATGATTTTTTTGATAGGTGTCGTGTTGTTGCTTATTATGTCGGTCATCCCAAATTTGATTAAACAAATGACTATGTTAACAAAAGCTGCACCAGATTTTTATATAGCGATTGAAAAAACAATCAATGAATTAGCACACCATCCTGTGATGAAAAATGTTGATATTCAACAATATCTAGAACAGTGGAATGTGTCTTTTGGAAATATTATTAAGACGACTATATCTAGTTTAGGAAATGGGTTAGGCTCATTTATTTCTTCTATAGCTGGAATTGTTATGATTATTTTTACAGTACCGTTTATTTTATTTTATATGTTAAAAGATGGGGAACGTTTTTTACCGAATGTCGCACGTTTTTTCCCAGAAACGCACCGAAAAGAAATGACAGAATTACTGATAAAAATGAGTCAAACGATTTCAAAATACATTAGCGGTCAAATGATTGAGTGTTTATTCGTTGGGGTTGCAACAAGTATTGGGTACATGTTGATAGGTGTCAATTACGCCTTTTTATTTGGTGTAATAGCAGGTCTTTCAAATATGATTCCATATATTGGTCCATATATCGGTTTAGCACCTGCCTTATTTGTGACGATATTTACAGATCCAGTTAAAGCTGTTCTAGCATGTATCGTCGTATTAGTTGTTCAACAAATAGACGGGAATATTATTTACCCAAATGTGATAGGGAAGAGTTTAGATATTCATCCATTAACTATTATTATCATTTTACTGGTTGCTGGAAATATTGCTGGACTACTTGGAATGATTTTAGGTGTACCATTTTATGCAGTCTGTAAGACCATTGTTGTTTATGTCTATGATATGGTTCAACTTGATAAACGAATTAAGAAAGAAAATACTCCCGTTAAATAATTTTTGTGTCTATATCTTTTATATTGAATTTAACTGATGTTTATGATACGATTTTTGGAGGAATATTAAAAAGAACGAAAAAGTTAGGAGAGAAAAGCTTATGAACGCTGACCCCGAGAGTCAGTCTATTTTTATCAATATTATTATTTTGATTGTGTTAACATTACTAAACGCCTTTTTTGCAGCCGCGGAGGTTTCCGTTATTTCGGTAAACCGTAACAGACTGGAAAGTAAAGCAGAAGAGGGAAATAAAACGGCGATAAAATTACTGGCATTAATTAATGATTCAAGCAATTTTTTATCTACGATTCAAGTAGGGATTACATTAGTGACTATTTTATCAGGGGCTTCATTAGCTAATTCATTTGCTAGAGAGTTAGCACCTGTTTTTGGCGGAGCACCTTGGGCAAAACAAGCTTCTCAAGTCATTGTTTTAATCTTGTTAACATATATATCGATTGTGTTTGGAGAATTGTATCCTAAACGAATCGCTTTAAACAATCCTGAAGCTGTGGCAGGATTTGTAATGAGACCTATCACATTATTAGGTAAGATAATGAGACCATTTGTATGGTTATTGTCAAGCTCGACAAACTTATTGAGCCGTATCACCCCAATGACATTTGATGATGAAAACGAACGAATGACACGTGAAGAGATGGCTTATCTTCTGACGAATGAGGGTGTATTAGATTCGGATGAATTGGAGATGGTGCAAGGTATTTTTGATTTAGACACGACAATGGCACGTGAAGTAATGGTTCCTCGTACAGAAGCCTTCATGATAGATATCCATGACGCTGCAGAAGAAAATATTGATAAAGTTTTAGCAAACAATTTCTCACGAATCCCAGTTTATGACGACGACAAAGACAAAGTCATTGGGATATTGCATCTTAAAAATTTACTAAAAGAAGCTCGAAGTAAAGGGTTTGAAAATTTAAACTTATTAAATGTGATTCATGAACCACTTTATGTTCCTGAAACCATATTTATTGATGATTTATTGTTAGAGCTGAAAAAGACTCAAAATCATATGGCAATTTTATTAGATGAGTATGGTGGAGTATCTGGCTTAGTAACATTTGAGGACTTGTTAGAAGAAATTGTTGGTGAAATAGATGATGAATCTGACGAATTAACGATTGACCATTTATTAAAACAAGTGAGTGACAATGAATTCTTAATCGAAGCTCGTATGCCAATCAATGATTTTAATGAAAAGTTTGGTACGAATATCTCTATGACAGATGTTGATACGATGGCTGGTTTTATGATTACAGAGCTTGGTGTGATTCCTGAAAAGGACGAACGTTTAACCATTCATGTTGATCATATTGATTTAACGACGTATAAAGCAGAAGGCACTCGCTTACTAGAGATATTAGTGACGATTAATGAAGTAGAAGAAGAAGAAGAAGATAAATATTACAAATCACGCGATGATGATTAATAGATAGTGAGGTATAACAGTGAGAAAAGTTATTACATATGGTACATTTGATTTATTACACTACGGACATATTAATTTATTACGTCGTGCAAAAGAGCAAGGTGATTATCTGATTGTTGCCTTGTCTACTGATGAGTTCAACTGGGACGAAAAGCAAAAAAAATGCTACTTCTCATATGAAAAGAGAAAGATGCTTTTAGAAGCGATTCGTTATGTTGACTTGGTCATACCTGAAGAGAGTTGGAACCAAAAGATGACAGACATTGAAGAGTTTAAAGTTGATGTGTTTGTCATGGGCGACGATTGGAAAGGTCAATTTGATTTTGTAAAAGAAACCGGTGCTGACGTTGTTTATCTTGAACGCACGCCAGAAATATCAACAACACAAATCAAAAAAGATTTGAATAAGAGATGATGAAGATAAGGAAATTAGGGGACTTACTTGGCTCTTAATTTCCTTATTGAATTTTCGTGAGGAGAAAACGATGACTAAGTTAAAATATTTAATTAATTCTATTGTTATAGCAGTTGGATTAAATTTTAGTTTTACTAAAGGACAACTTTTAGTAGTATCAATAAAAAACAGTTTAATGAAAAATGCTATTTTACTTAACGGTATTGCAATTATCTTATTCTATATATTATATAAAAATAGAGATTTTTTAAAAAAATCAAAAATTTCACTTATGCAATGGGTTGTTAGTTTGTTTTTAGGTATTGTTCAACTATTTAAGACAGCTCTATCTTCAACAGATGGATTAACAATCCTTTATAGTTCTTGGTTAAATATACTTATTAGTTTAGTAGTGCTGTATTCTTATACATATATATTTAATATTATTCAAATGCTGTTCATGGCCTTCATACAGAAAAATGATATGGTTGAATTTGTTCAACCAGAAAAAGGATTCTTAAATAAAAATTTAGCAAACCATCCTTTTATCACAAGTTTTGTTATCATACTAATTTGTTGGTTACCTGTCATAGTGATTAATTACCCAAGTATTTTGGTAGTTGATGCATTTAGGCAGTTACGACAGTACTATGGTGAAATTCCAATAACAAATGCACACCCACCAATTCATACGGTGATGCTTGGATTATCCGTTAGTCTAGGTAGAAAATTAGGTGATGCAAACTTAGGCTTATTTTTGAGTAATATTCCTCAAATTTTAATGACGTTGATTGGCTTTTCTTTATCAAGTGTCACGATAAGAAAAATGAAATTACCAACTTTTTATTCATGGGTTAATATCGTTATTGGAGCACTAAGTCCAGCTGTATTGGGGATGCTTTTAGTTAGTACAAAAGATTTATTCTTTACAAGTAGTCTTCTTGTAGTGTATAATATAACAATTTTATATTATTTAAAGAAAAATAAAACAACCACTACAAATGTTTTTTATGCATTAATGTTTATTCTCATGTCTACATTAGTCATTTTATTTAGAAAAAATGGTATTTATATGATGATTCCGTTGGTTGTTATTTTTATATTTAGAGTATTGATTTATATAGTTAAGTCTATACAACAAAAGAAAATTAAAATGATAGTTCCATCAGTAATGATGTTACTAATTCTTATTATCCCAATCGTATTATCACAACTAGTAGATAAAACGTTAGAAACAAAATATAATATGGTTGAGGATGTCAGAAAAAGCGAAATGCTATCTATTCCTTTTCAGCAAACAGCTAGATATGTTAAAAAGTTTCCAAATGAAGTCACTGCTGATGAGAAAGAAAAAATTAAAGCGGTTATGTATTATGATGGATTAGGCGAGATATACAATCCGATTATATCTGATCCAGTAAAAAGAACCACACCTAAAGACGTTACAAATGAAGAGTTGAAAGATTATTTTAAAGTTTGGTTTCAAATGTTTTTAAAACATCCAGTAACATATATAGAAAGTACTGCTGCACAGAATTATTATTTATTCAGTCCTGAAAATTATAATTTCTATTATTCTACTTTGACAGATGGATATGACAAACAGCAACCTGAAGAAAGAAAGACTTATGATGTTTTAATGGATAAAACAGGTATTAAAAAAACAGAACACAAAAAAGATATGCAAAAAGATTTAACTACTTATTTTAGAATATTTGATTCACTTCCAATTTTAGGATTGTTTAGTAGTTTCTCTTTTGGTGTTATGATTTTATTAATGATATTTGCCTTAGCAGTTAGACTACGACTAAATGTAGGAATGATGGCAACATTACCTATGTTGATGCTTCTATTAACAATATTTGCCGGTCCTGTTGTTAGAGGTTATTTACGTTATGGTTTACCATTTGTATATGTGATGCCGTTATTAGTTTGTTTTATTATTTATTTAAATAAAGAAAAAAATAATCAAACAATGTCAGAAGAACCTCAGCTAACTACAAATTGATAGTTAGTTGTGGTATAATTTGTTGATGTGTGTATACAACATTTAACTAGTAAGTTGATGATATTGAAGGAGATAAAATGAAAGTTTTAGTAATAGTACCAGCCTACAATGAAGAGGCAAGTATTGTAAAAACATCACAATCTATTGAAGAATATAAGAAGAAAGCTAATTTTACTTTGGACTATATTGTTATTAATGATGGTTCTACTGATTCTACAGGAAATATTTTAGAAAAAAATTCTATACCTTGTATTCATTTAATTAAAAATTTAGGTATAGGTGGAGCAGTTCAAACAGGATACATTTATGCCCATGAAAATGGTTATGATATCGCTGTACAGTTTGATGGGGATGGGCAACATGATATCTATTCATTAGATACTTTAATTGCTCCAATAGTTAATGATGATTATGATTTTGTTATTGGGTCAAGATTTACTAAAGAATCCCCATCAGATTTCAAAACATCATTTTCAAGAAGAATGGGAATCAATTTGATTTCGTTTTTCATTAAATTAAAAACAGGAAAAGAAATTTTAGATGTTACATCTGGTTACCGAGCTGCAAATCGTTCAGTAATTGAAATGTTTGCAAAATCTTATCCTAGAAAATATCCAGAACCAGAAACTAATGCCTATTTATTACTATTAGACAAAAAAGTAACCGAAGTCGGTGTAAAAATGTTTGAAAGAGAAGAAGGAAAATCATCGATTACACCTATAAAATCTGTGAGATATATGGTCGAAGTTCTCATTTCAATCATACTACTGAATAAAAATAGGAGGAATAAATAATGACAAGTTTGTCAATATCAATAACTATGATTATTTTTTCTGTATTATTTTTAGTTTTTATTATACGCCTAATAAAAACTGCTACGTTTACGTTGGAATACTCTCTTATGTGGTTAGCTATAGGAACTATTATGCTTGTTTTTTCTATCTTCCCACAGATTCCAGAGTATTTTGCTAATTTATTTGGTTTCGAAACAATGTCTAATTTTTTATTAGTCATGGCTGTTTTGTTTAGTTTGTTACAATTAATTATTTTTACAAAATATACGACAAAACAAACAGATGATATAAAATCATTAATTCAAGAAGTCTCGATTTTAAAAGAAAAAGTCAAAAAGGAGGAATAATACTATGTTTTTGTTTGTACTTTACGTTATCTTATCCTCTTCAGGTATTATTCTATTTAAATTGGGCTCATCCGATATGTCCATTAGATTTTTGAATAGCCAATTGAATATGAATATTCCATTTCTTAGTGTACTAGGATTGTTATGTTACTTAATAAGTTTTGTTCTATGGATGATTATTATTTCTAAATCAGATGTTAGTTTTATCGTGCCTCTTGGATTAGGTTTGACGAATGTTTTAATACTAGTTGGATCAGTAGTGGTCTTAAAAGAAGAGATAAATCTTTATGCTATATGTGGCATTGTGCTTATTTTAGTAGGAACATTATTAATAAATAAAGGATAAATAAAAGCGAGAGTTCATACTTCTTGCTTTTTTTTAAAGCTTACAGTGAAAGGACTACTAACATGGAAAAAAAAAGACTTTCAAATTTTGAGTTGCTTCGGATTATTTCAATTTTCTTAATCGTGATTCATCATTTTGCTATATGGACTCCTTGGAATTTTGACCAACATTCTCAATCGTATAGATTATTAGTAAACTTTCTCATGATTGGTGGGAAGTTAGGTGTGAATGTGTTCGTCATGATTACAGGCTATTTCATGATTAAATCAAATATTAAAATGAAAAGTATCATAAAATTAATCGTACAAGTAACAGTTTTTTCAGTTGTCTTATATGGTGTGACGATTTATTTTAATATACAAGGTTCATCTTTAAAATGGCCGGATTTAATCAATAGTATGTTTCCAATTTTGTTTAATAGATATTGGTTTATGACAGCTTATTTGCAATTGTATTTGTTAATACCACTAATAAATATAGCATTAAATAAAATCACTGAGATTAATTATGTGAGATTTATGACACTTTTTTTTGTTATATTTTCTATTTGGCCGATGATTTATTTTGAAGCAGGAACCACAAGCTCTCATTTAAGCTGGTTTATTTTTATGTACTCACTAGGGGCTTTTTTCAAACTTTATCAAGAAAGATTTGACAAAAAAGCAGTTTCTTATTTTGTTAAGATGAGTATGAGTATTGTTGTTACGATGCTGTGTACTTGGGGATTAACTGTTTTATTAAGTAACTCAGGTAATACAGGTTATTATTTTGTAAAAGACTTTTTAGGCTGGTATACGAATATTTTCGTTACTAGAGAATATAGTCCTTTTATATTGGTGATATCTATTTATCTATTTTTAACATTCATGAAACTGCCTATCAAATACAACCGTTTTATTAACTATACTGCGTCTATGATTTTAGGAGTCTACCTATTTCAAAGTACACCAGTTATTTCAGGCTGGCTGTGGAAGACAGTATTTAGAGGTCATTTAGTGAATAGTGGAGTAAAATTATTTTTCTATAGCTTATGTGTTGGATTAGTACTAACTATTATTGGAGTACTTCTTAGCATTATTTTAAATCCAATAGTTAGAGTATTGACTAACGTAATTGACAAAGGATTAAATAACTTATTAAAAAAAGAAATAAACTAACTATGGAAGGTTTATAAGTAAAATTCAGGGGGAACATTAATGTCGATTAAATTATCTATCATTGTACCAGTGTACAATGTGAGTAATTACTTGGAAGAGTGTCTGGACTCTTTATTAAAGCAAAATATTACAGATTATGAAGTTATTATGGTTGATGATGGTTCAACAGATAACTCTTATGAAATTGTGCAAGAGTATGAAGAAAAGTATGATCATTTTGTTGGTATGACAAAGGTTAATCAAGGTTTAGGACATAGCCGAAATGTTGGAGCAGCTATGGCTAAAGGTGAATACATCACTTTTGTTGATTCAGATGATATTATTCCAAATAATTCATATAAAGAAATGCTTGAAACGATTGAGAGAACAGGATCCGATTTTATCATTGGTGACGTTATCAGATTTAACTCTAATGGACAATTTGAATCAACTTTACATAATCATGTCTTTAGAGAAAACTATGAGAAAATATCAATAAAAACACATAAAGAGTTATTATATGATACAACGGCTTGGAATAAAGTATATCGATCATCATTTTGGAAGGAACATAATTTTATGTTTCCAGAAGGTATGTTGTATGAGGACATTCCTGTTACGATACCTAGTCATTTACTTGCAAAGAGTGTGGATGTGTTAACGAAAACGACTTATTTGTGGAGAGCTAGAGACGAGGGAGACCAGTCAATTACACAACAACGATCAAGTATCAATAATTTATCAGATAGACTGAAAGCAATACAAATGGTTTGGGATTTCATGGAAGAAAATCAGACATCAAAAGAGATTAAAGATGCGTTTGATTTTAAAAACCTAAATATGGATTTTCAAATCTATTTAAATTATTTAAAAGAAAAAAATCCAGAGTTTAATGAATTATTAATAGAATATTTGAAAAAATATTTGTCCCATGTGTCTGAAACAACTATCTTAGAGTTAGATGTTATTAAGCGATTAAAGTATCAATTGATTAAAGATGAAAGAATTGATGATTTTATTTCATTGATTGATTTAGAAACTCAACATGATTTAGATAAGAAACCATACAAAAAAGGAGATAGTTTTTATTACAACTATCCATATATTGACTGTCTGACTCCCGAGCAACAAGTTGCAAATGGAACTTTTGATATAAGAACTAGAATTGAAAAAGTACAGTGGTCAACACCAACTAATTTAAAAATTGAAGGTTTCGCTTATATTTATCATTTAGATACCTCTAAAGATACATCATTTTCTTTTTATTTAACTAATGAAAAAACAGGGTATTGTTGTGAGTTAACAACTCATTATAAACCTCATAAACGTCAAGATGTAAAAACAATGTTTGGAGGGAAAGTCAAAAATAGTAGAAATCCATTAAAACGACTATACGATTATTCTTATTCAGGATTTTCTATTGAAATTGATCCTACTGAATTTGATTATAAACAGTTTATGAATGGGGCAAATTATATTTCTATAGCTATCTATAATCAAGGACTTAGCGTAACGAAAAATCTTCGCTCTCCTATTGCAGGATTTGCAACAAGACCTAAATATCGATTAAAAGAGTTTATTAAATTATCGGCTGAATATAATTCATTTTGGGAGTTTAAGTACAAACTCGAAGAAGTTGACAATGTTATTCGTAAGGTAAAACTTGAAAATGAACAGTTAGTTATAACAGGAGAACATAATGGACAAGTTGTTGAAGACAATTCAACTAGATTTTATTTAGAAACGTCTTTTTACGACAATCCTTATTTAACTAATCAGACGATCCTTCCTATAGAAACTCAAATCAATGATAATCAATTTACTTATATATTTAATAAAAATGATTTAGATTACACTAGTCAGTCGGAAAACTATGATTTAATAGGTAAGAAAAACTATGTTGTTGATTCAAATTATTTAGATGAAGTGTACAGGTTTGATGATCAAAAGCAGATAAAGATTGATTATTATTTGAATAGTGAACTTAAACTTTCTATAACAGATTATCAAGCAGTTATAGAAAGTGTAAACTTTGAACAGAAGCAAATGAAGTTAACGTTATCGATAAAGCAATTAGATGTAATGAAGTTAGATTCTTTAAAAATGGAATTAAAACTATATGATTTAGAAAATAGTGAGTATACGTTTAAACCACATTCTAGTTGGACCAGTAATAGTAAGATGTTTTATGAGTTTAGGATAGATTTAATGGATAAAAAGAAACCGATATTGAAAGAGAAAACATATCGATTATTTTTAGCTATATCTTGTTCTGAACAACTAGATAATATATATGAGGCTCCTGTTGTTTTTTCAAACGAAGGAATTGATCGTTATAGAAATGAACTACATGGTTATAGGTTTGAAATACGTCATTTACGAGGCTCTAATATCGCAATATTTTCTCAAATGAAACATTGGAAGAGTATAGAGAATGGACCTAGAAGACAGGCTTTATTACGTGATATTTTCTATCCTTTAATGCGTAAACTACCATTAAAAAATGTTGCAGTTTATGAGTCGTTTTGGGGGAAAGAGTATAGTTGTAATCCTCAAGCGCTATGTGAATATATACAACAAAACGACACATCGATTAAAAATGTGGTGTTTTTGAAAGATGGATTTCATGAAGTTGATGGTAATGTAGAAACTGTAAAGATAAATTCATTAAAGTATTATTATTACCTAGCACGAGCAAAATATCTCTTTAATAATGTAAACTTTCCAGATTTTTATAATAAGAGAGTTGATGCGATTGAAGTTCAGACAATGCACGGTACACCTTTAAAAAAATTAGGTTTAGATTCTCCAAACGAAATCAAGCCACATTATGTAGAGACATATATTCAAAAAAATGATCGTTGGGATTATTTATTAATTCCAAGTGATTATGTAGGTGAGATATCTAAGACAGCATTTAAATTTAAAAAAGAATTTATTAAGTCAGGTTACCCTAGAAATGACAAACTGTTTGCTGATAACAATGTTGAAAATATTGAAAGACTTAAAGAAAAATATAATGTTCCTAAGGATAAAAAAATAGTTCTTTATGCACCAACTTGGAGAACTAAAGGGAATTTTACATTAGCGATGGATATAGAAAAAATGAGTAAGGAACTTGGAGAGGATTACTTTATTTTAGTTAAGTTACATCATTTTTCAAAAGCTAATTTTGATTTAAGTGATTATGCCGATTTTTGTAGAGATGTTTCTCTAGAAAGTGACATAAGAGAGCTTTATTTAATATCTGATATTTTAATTACTGACTATTCGTCGGTTATGTTTGATTTTGCGTTATTAGAAAAACCAATGATTTTTTATGTTTATGATTATGAAAAATATAAAGATGAATTAAGGGGATTCTATTTTGACTTTGAAAAAGAAGCACCTGGAGAATTAGCATATACAACTAATGATTTGGTAAAAATTTTAAAAAATATGGATAAATATACTAATCTGAATAAAGACAGATATCAAGCTTTTAGTAATAAATTTAATCAATATGATAAAGGCAATGCAAGTGAAATTGTCTATAAAAAAATTATTAATTAAGCTGTTATCCAGACGTTAATACAAAAATTAGCACTATGAACCTGATTTTTTACGATCAGGTTTATGGTGCTATTTTGTATTAATTTATTATGAATATTTTTTTTAAATAGTATTTTTAAAAATAGAGGTTATAATGTATAATGTGTATAACATGTAAAAAATGTGCTTTTTTGGGGAGGAAATTATGAAAAAAAGGATTAATACAGGACTTTGTTTATTATTATTTAGTACACCTATACTAACTTTAGCATCGGAAACCACAAACTCAAGCCAACAAGAGGGAGTTGGCGAGAATAAAACTATTGAAAGTACAACAATGAGTGACGGGATAACCGATAATACGGGAAGTACAGATACGTCTGACTCATTGGATAAAGCAAAACAGTCGGAAACAAAAAATAAAAAGGAAATTATTTATCTAAATGGTGAAGCCATTGAGATTGATGCTGAACCAGATAATTTAAAGAATGCTGAAGAAATGGTTATCACAGAAGAAAACCAAAGTGCTATGGGTGATTCATTCAAAAGTCTGACTCGTAGTTTTGATGATAAAGCATTTCTATCAAGTAATAAAGATTTACCACGTATGGATTTTGTAGACGTTTCTTCTCATCAAGGTGAAATAACAGTTTCTGATTATCAAAATATGAAAAAACAAGGGGTAACAGGGGTAGTTGTTAAATTAACTGAAAGTACCTCTTATACGAATCCTTATGCAAAATCTCAAATTAATAATGCTAAGGCAGCAGGTCTTAAAGTAAGTGCATATCATTACAGTTGGTTCACTAATAAGCAAAGAGCCGAAGCTGAGGCAACTTATTTTGCAAATGCTGCTAGGAGTTTAGGATTAGGAACTGATACAATTTTAGTAAATGATGCAGAAGAATCTTCAATGAATAATGGTCGAATGACTGAAAATTCATTATATTTTGCATCAACACTATCAAATAAATTCGGATATAAAAATATTCATCATTATAGCATGGCGAGTTGGTTTACACCTGGAGTAATCGATATGACCAAATTGGGTGGAGAACAGTTCTCTTGGAAAGCTCATTTTGTTAATAATCCATCAAAAAATAATTTATTATACCAATCATCTTCTGCTTGGCAATGGAGTAGTCAAATGAAATTTGTTGGAGATAGAGTTTCTAATAGACTATTTGATGTGAATATTGATTATAAAGGAAGCTTTTCAAATCCTTCTTATGTTGAGGATTTTCCAGAAACACAAATTTCTAAAAGAAAGTTTATCAATAAAGATTATGGTATTATTTATGAACGTCCATACACTTCAGGTGTATCTAAAATAGATACAACTGCGGGAATGAAGAATCAATTAGTTTATTTAACAGCTGAGTCTAAAACAGATTATGGATTATGGTATAAATTTGCCTATTCCAAAGGTGGAGTTAGTTACACTGGTTGGATTAAGTCAACTGATTTAGATGATGTAATTAATCATCAAAACGTCAATAAGAGTTTATATATAAAAAATAATAATGCTCATGTGTATGACACACCTTATACTGAAACAACAAAAAAAATTGATACCACACAAGGAATTAGTGGAACCATTTTTAAAGCTACAAAAACAGCTACTACTGGTTACGGAAACTGGTATTATGGAACATACGCTAAAAATGGCGTACAAAAATCTGGCTGGATTAAGTATAACGATTTAGGCGATTATACAAATTATGAAAATACTAAGGGTCTATTTTATGTGAATAAAGATTATGGAGATGTCTTTAACGAACCTTATGAAGGATCAAGTACTAAGAAAGTTTCTTCTTTAGAGAATATGAAAAATGTTGTATTTTCTTATACAGCTAAAGCTACAACAGCATATGGAACATGGTATCAAGGAGAATTTATAAAAAATGGTCAAGTAGTTAAGGGATGGGTAAAAGATAAGGATCTCTCTACTACATACACTTCAAATATTGAAAATGATACTAGAGAAGTTATTACCAATAAAGGGTACATTTATGATACTCCTTATAATAAAGGTTACACGAAAAGAATAGGCACAACGACTGATTATTTAAATAAAACAATTCATGTAACGCGTTCAGTTAAAACTCCATATGGTTTATGGTATGAAACAACATTTAATATAGACAACAAAGTAGTAACTGGATGGATTAAGTCAACGGATACATTGAAAAAAGAAGTGGTTAGCGGGACATTATACGTTAATAAGGACTATGGAGACGTATATGATTCAGCTTATGTGCGTGGTAAGTCTAAAAAGGTAGATAATTTAAATAATATGAAAAATGTTCCGTTCTCATATAAATCAAAAGTAATAAATGAATATGGGACATGGTATGAAGGTGAATTCATAAAAAATGAAAAAACTGTTAAAGGATGGATTAAAGAAACAGATTTAAATAAAGACTATACTTATAATAGTGAAAATGATACCCGTTATGTAATAAATGATAAAGGATATATTTATGATTCGCCTTATAACATGGGATATACTAAAAAAATAGGAACTGCTACTGGGTACAAAGACAAGAGTATCAAAGTGACTAAATCTGTTAAGACACCATATGGTTTGTGGTATGAATCTCAATTTACTATTAATAATAAAGTAGTGACAGGTTGGATAAAATCAACGGATATTGATAAGTATGATCATTTTGAAGTAGCAAAAGGATTATTCTATGTAAATAAAGATTACGGTTCTGTTTATGATAGTCCATATGAAAAGAATAAAACAAAACAAATTGCTAATTTGAATGATATGAAAAATGTTGTATTTTCTTATACAGCTAAGGCCACAACGTCTTATGGGACATGGTATCGAGGTGAATTTATAAAAGATGGTAAATTAGTTAGTGGCTGGGTTAAAAATACAGATTTAAGTTCAAGCTATACTGATGAAAAAATTAATGTTATGAAACATATTACTAACTTATCTGGTTATATTTATGATTCACCATATAATGAAAATTACACCAAAAGAATTGGTACTGCATCAGATATTTTAGAACAGAAATTCTTAAGTACAAAACGAGTCAAAACACCATATGGTTTATGGTATGAAGCTAAATATACTCAAAATGGTAAACAAACAACAGGATGGATTAAATCTGTTGATTTAGATTAATCAAATTTGGAGGCTATTATGAAAAAATCAGGGATTATACTATTTTCGTTAATGTTATTAGGACAACCGTTAGTATCAGTGGCGGTTGATACAACGCAAAGTAGTTCAATAATTAGTAGTGACAAATATTCAGAGGGAGTAACTGATAGTACATCAGTGATACCAGAAACGAGTACACAAACCACGGATTCAACTACAAGTACTAGTGAGTCTACGAATGCCAAATCGGCAGAAGATGAATATCAAAAGATGGCTGAGCTTGCTTTAAAGGCTCAAACACCAGAGGAACAAGAAAAAGTATTAGAATATATTAAAGAGAATACTGACTATGCTTCTAGTGGAGCGTTTTCAGGAATGATGAATAGGGCTTCTAGAAAAATGGGTGTTGCTGAGTATATGGGAACAACCAAAGCTAAATTACTAAATGAATTACAAAGCCATGAAAAAGATAATTTTTATTTAGGAACCCCTTTTAGAAGTATTTGGATACCTAGTGAACAAAATATGAGTCCAAATGGAGCGCCGAATAGATTTGGTCCAGGGATGAACTGCACTGGATTTGTTGCAACAGCGTTTAAAAGATCAGGAGGAGATTTAGGTCAAATTACTCGTGTTGCTAATGCGTGGGGAGATGTTGCTAATGCTTATAACTGGCGTGATGCTTTGAGTAAAAATACGGAATATTATGAGTTTAATTCTGTTGAATCACTCCTTGCTAGTGGTAAAGCTGAAAAAGGTGATATTTTGTATTTTGAACCAAATTATTCAATTCCCGGGTATGATCCTCATATTGGTTTTTTCTGGGGAAGTAAATCAAATGAAAATAAAATGTGGCATTCTTATGATAAAAATAGAATCAGTAATATAAAAGCAGCAAGACCATGGACTAAGATTCTTTTATTCAAACTAGGATCAAATAAAAATGATATTATTAGTCAGAAAAATATGGATGTTCAACGTTTCGTAAACACTAATGAAGCGTATGTTTACTCACGTCCCTATCAATCTGGAGATAGTAGAAAACAAACTACTAATGGTTTGAAGGATAAACAAGTAAGAGTAACTAAACAAGTAGAGAATGGATACGGAATATGGCAAGAGTTTACTTATAACGAATCAGGTAAAATTGTCACTGGGTGGATTAAATCAAATGAGTTTGATGATTATATTAATAAACAAAATTATTCTGCTAAACTTATTCTTAAAGGTAATACCGCCTATGTCTATTCACAGCCTTATTATCCAGGAGTAAATACACTTAATATTTTAAAAAATCAACAATATAAACCAGTTGAAATTACTCAAAAAGCTACGTCAGGATACGGTGAATGGTACTATAGTACAACTGTTGTTAATGGAAGAAAAGTTACAGGTTGGATGAAATCAACAGATTTTATAAAACAGTCACCATCAGTAGCTGTCAATAAGAACTATGTGGTAACTCAAAAAAATGGAGATATTTACGATACACCATTTCTATCTAAAAGTGAGACACGTAAGATAGCTTCTACTCAGGATTTATACCAAAAAAGTGTATTATTTACAGAAAAAGTCACAACAGGCTATGGTGAATGGTACAAAACTACTCTATCAAATGGACAGGCAGGATGGATAAAGTCTACCGATCTAAGCTATTATCACGACTATGAAACAACATCAGGAGCATTTTACTTAAATCGTAGCTATTCTGAAGTATACAATGAACCATATAGAGGAAGCCAAACAAATAGAATTGACCAATTGAGAAATATGGATAATGGATACTTTACATATACAGAAAAAGCCACAACTTCTTATGGAACTTGGTATAAAGGAACAATCATTCGTAATGGCAAGAAAGTTAATGGATGGGTAAAATCAACAGATTTGAGTAATAACTATAGTTCTACAAAAATCTCTGAGACTCGTGAAGTTATTAATGTGAATAATGGCGATATTTATGACAGCCCATATAATGATGGTCTAACTAAAAAAATCGCTTCTACATCAGATATTAAAGATAAAACTGTTAAAGTAACAGAAACAGTAAAAACTCCAAGAGGTCTTTGGTATAAAGCTTCAATTAGTCTGGCTGATAAAGAAATAATAGGATGGATAAAGTCATCAGATTTAAGTTACTACTCAAATGTTGAGAATGTAGAAGGTCAATTTTACATCAACAAAAATTATGGTGATGTATATGATGAACCACATAGAAAAGGTAATACAAAAGTTGTTGATAAATTAACTGATTTACAAAATACGCCGTTTGTCTATACACAAAAAGCAACAACAAATAGTGGAACATGGTATAAAGGTGAGTTTTATAAAAATAAGAAAAAAGTAACTGGTTGGGTAAAATCAACAGATTTAAATCAGGATTATGTTTCATCACAAGTTAATGAAACGAAAACTATTAAAACAAGTAAAGGCCATATCTATGATTCTCCATATAATGATTTCTTTACCAAAAAAATAGGAGACACTTCTAACTTGAATGGTAAGAGTATTAAATTAACTAGATCAGTAAAAACACCAAGCGGTCAATGGTTTGAATCTGAATTTGATATTGACGGCAAACAAACAACAGGTTGGATAAAATCAACAGATTTAAAATAACCTTAGCAAATTAAATGGGCTCTTTGTCAACTACTGTTGGTAAGAGTTAAAACGTTAGAATTTAGGATCTAGAAAACAACATGTTTTCTAGATCTTTTTTGGTGTCTTGAAGACAGATTTCTTTAAACAAATTGCTATTCGTAATTTGAAATTATAAAAACTTCTCATGCCATAGGCATTACGCTTAATGACTTTAATATGATTGTTCATACATTCTAAAGGACCGTTTGAATACGATGTTTCAAAAGTATTTTTTATTTCTTCTTGATACTTTCTAAATGTTTTCATTTGTCAAATTAAGCTAGACAAAATATCGTTGTCTACATAACTCAAAAATACTTCCAATGGTGTTTTATAGTTTAATGATTTTCTAGGAATATTATTTCTTTTAGAAGCGATAGATTGGATAAAAGATTCCTCAACTTTGTTGAAATCCATTTGTTTAGGTAATCCATCTTTACGTAATAACCCATTAGAGTTTTCATTTAAGCCACGTTGTGATGGTGTTCCTGGATCGGCAAAATAAATATCAATATCATTTAGATTGCTGATTGATTTCCAATTAGAAAATTCTTTACCACAATCGAATGTGATTGATTTAAATAGATGGCATGGAAACTTTTTAAACCAATTATTTAAACTATTTTCGATATCTATTGCTCGTCTGCCTATTGGTTTTAACGTAATAATCACTTTCGATAGTCTTTCAACGAGTGTGATAACAGCACTTTTATGATCTTTTCCAACAATTGTGTCACCTTCAAGGTGACCAAATTCATTATTAAAGAGTTGATAGTCCTTATTACGTTGATGGATGGTTCTTTTAAAGGCTTGTTTACCTCTTT
Organism: Vagococcus martis; assembly: GCF_002026305.1. NCBI lineage: Bacteria > Bacillati > Bacillota > Bacilli > Lactobacillales > Enterococcaceae > Vagococcus > Vagococcus martis. The sequence continues at coordinate 1,898,941 of NZ_MVAB01000001.1, forward strand.
TTTCTTTATAACCATTCGCTTTCCTTTTACCTTTCATAGGTAATGCGGTCAAATCAAACAGTCCTTGCTTAAATAATCTATAAAGAGTACTGATAGAACATGAGATAGGAAACTCAGCACGACCAATAATGACATCTGGAGTCCATCCTTGAACAACCTTCTTTTGAATGTATTCTGTTTCATTATCAGATAAAGAAATAGGACGCCTGCCACAATTCTTTTTATTATTTTTGTATCTTTTATAGTAATCTAGTGCAGATAATCCCTCATCAAAAGCTTTGTAAACATTATAGATAGTCTGTTTTGCTCGTTTCAATTGTTTCGCAACGTATGTTCCTTTTTTATTTTGATGGTAATAAGCTTCTATCAAAACTAGCTCGTCTGTAGTAAGATGTGTATAGGTCATTTGTGATCACTCTCCTTGTTTTCTTTGGTTGGAAATACAATTTGAGTGTATCACAAATGATTTTTTAGTTGTCTAGCTTAATTTTACAATCGGCGTGTTTTAAAAACAGGTATATACTCTTGAAAAAGAGTTTTTTGATTGATTAAATCTACAAATAAAGAATAATCTTTTGTTTGAAAAGCTCTTAAAATCTGTTGATAAATATTATAAGCATCTGTAAGTTCAGCATTGTAAGTAAGTAGGCGTTCAAGTAATTCTTTTTCAGAAAGATACGTTTTAAATGAAGAGTGCCATTGTTGTTGAATAAAGTCTAGTTTGCCATAACTTTTTTGAAGTAATTTCCAATATTTTTTTATTCGTCTATAAATAATTCCATTATCTTTATGCTTTAATTGATTCATTATTCTAATTCGTATTTTTTGAAAAGCTCTACCAATGTGTTGAACTAGATGAAATTTATCTAAAACGACTTTAGCGTTAGGAAAAAGTCTCTTAGTTAAGATGATGTAGGGTTGATAAATATCAGAAACAACATACTTCACTTGTTCTCTGTTAGATAAAGAGAATCCGTTAAAGTATTTCTCGATCTTAGATAATCTTCGATCAGGTAAAATATCAATTAACTCCTTAGTGTCACCATCTATCATAATAAAACTCATAGATCCAGCTACTTTTTTTACAGATTTAAACTCATCAAAACAAAGGACAGCTGGTAAGGAATAACTATATTTCTGAATGGGTTGATACCATTCTTTAAGTACCCGATAAACAGTTGAAGTAGAAACGTTTGCTTGTTTTGAAATGTCACTCATAGATTGTTTAGAAGTTAGTTTTTTAGCAACAAGACGTTTTAAATTGTTAGAAATAGAATTGTTTCTAGAAACAAAAGGCGTATCTAAAAAAAATGTCGATTTACAATCTTTGCACAAGAAACGACGTTTCATTAATTGAACATATGTAACGTATTCAGAAATAGCAGGAACTTTAATTAAACTAGCAGTATATCCCCACTTAATAATGTGTGTATCCTTTTCTTCGCAATGAGGACAACATTCTGGTGTTTCATCTAAAAAACCTTCAAATACTCTAGAGAAAACTCCCTTTATTTTCCTAGTAGACAAACAATTTTCATTAAAAATAATATTTAGGTCTAGTATATTTAAGATATCTTTGATAGTCTGTGAGTATGACATGTGGTATCCTCCTTAGATTGTTGTTTCGCAATTTCATTCTAACGGATAACACATGTTTTTGTGTACTAAAAACTGCTGGTAACTTTCGTTACCAACAGTAGAAATTATAGAGCCATTAAATGTTCAGACCACCAAGATACTTTATTATCTTGGTGTTTTTTTTCATTGATTAACCCTCCAATAAAAAAATAATTGAATGTAAGCCTATTCTTTATAAAGTCCACATTGACAGTGTTTTGAGTGAGCTATAAAATGAGTTCAGACGTTTAGTAAGTAGGGGTGTGTAGCGTCAAGAATTGGGGGAAAGTAAGTTGGGAATGACCGTGTTCAATGAAACAATCGTATTAATTTTTTTTATGTTTGTAGGTGTTTGGTTAAATAAACGAGGTAAATATTCATCAGGAGCAAATATTTATATAGGGTATTTGTTAACGACTGTTGCGTTACCAGCAGCAATTATTAATAGTTTTCAAGTAGATAAGAGTGATAAATTATTAGTTATGATGAGGCAAACAGCAATTTATACCTTTATCATGATTGTCGCAACACTGATTATTACCTATGTTATTGCAACTTTGTTTAGAAAAAAAGATATGTTACGAAGTTTATGGGTCGTTAGTTTAACTTTTTCAAACATATTATTTATCGGAATACCGATTGTTGGCAAATTATATGGTGAAGTTGGATTGATTGTCTTAGTAGTATGTAATACAGTAACAAGCTTGTTTTTATTCACAGTAGGGATTATGTTTTTATCTAATAGTCGAGAAATCAGAATTCGAAGTATTTTGACTACACCAGCTATTTTAGCAGCTGTCTTAGGGTTTGCGTTGTTTATGTTTGGTGTAAAATTACCAAAACCAATTCATACTTTTAATGTTGATTTGTCGATTATGACGGCTTCTCTATCTATGATTATCAATGGTAGTTTGTTCTCACAAGTAAAACTAAAAGAGTTGTTCTTCGATAAAGATAATTTACAATTTCTATTTGTTCGAGCAATTATTATACCCATTATTTTTATTCCAATATTAAAATTCTTTATCACAGATCCAATTATTTTAGGTGTGCTAGTGTTATTAGCTTCTATGCCAGTTGGCTCATTGGATGCGATTTTAGCTGAAGAATATGCTGGCGAAGGAACAAAAGTGTCACAATACATTGCATTGACAACTGTTACAAGTATGGTAACATTACCAATTATTATGTCATTAATATAAATAAAAAAAGTATCTGAGAGGATACTTTTTTTATTTATATGGTATAATTTTTAAAACTGAACGTGGAGGAAGAGTGACGTGATATATACACGATTAGCGAAAAAAGAAGATGTACCTCAAATAGTAACCATCATTGAAGAAGCAAAAGACGTATTAAAGAAAAGTGGGAGCCCACAATGGCAAGAAGGCAGCCCAAATGAGTCAATGATATATGACGATATTGAGCATCATTATGGCTATGTCTTAGTTTATGATAACCAAGTAGTTGGCTATTTGGCTATGATTAATCAAGAAGATGAAGATTATAAAATTTTAACCAATTGGCAGCAGACGTCTGACTATATTGTGATTCACCGAGTAGCCATCTCATCTAACTATCAAGGACGTGGGTTAGCAAATTATTTTTTCTCTAATATATTGAGCATTGCATTAAGCAAAGGCTATTCAGCTGTGAGAATCGATACACACAGAGTGAATGTAACCATGCAAACTCTATTAGAAAAGTTTGATTTTGTTTACCGAGGGATAGTATATGTTGCCTCTGATATCGATGGTGAACGTTTTGCTTATGAGTTGGTAATTGAAGACTAATTAAAAAGATATTAAAACAGCTAAATATTTGCTAGAATCGATTTATAAAGCATGTGTTTTTATGATGCTAATTAAATTGATTTTTTATTGATGTTGGAGGTGGGTAGAAATGAAGGTAATAATCGTTGGTGGCTCATTTGCGGGCATTCATTGTGCGATTAAGGTAAAAGAGTTGTATCCGTCATTTGATGTGGTACTGATAGAAAAAAAGACAAAAATAGGTTACATACCTAGTGGGTTATCTATGTTGTTGAATGGTGAAATTGATTCATTAGAAGAAGCCTATTTTATGACTAAGAAAGAACTAGAAAAGACTGGGATTAATGTATTAACTGATACAGAAGTTTTATCCTATGACTTTAAGGGCAAAACAATCGATACAACAAAAGGATTGATGTCCTTTGACAAATTAGTATTAGCAACTGGCTCGTCACAAAAATCATCAAAAATGGAAGATGATTTTGATCATATTAAAACATATAAAGATAAAGAATCAGCTGAACAGACATTAAACGCATTAAGTAATGTTGACGAAGTTATAGTGATAGGAGCTGGACAAGCTGGAATGGAGCTTGCGAGTGGGTTAATCTATCAAGGGAAAAAAGTTCATGTCATTGAGACGATGGATTATCCGCTATATAAGTATTTCGACAAAGATTTCTTAAAATCTTTTTACACTGCAACAGGAGACATTCCCAATATGACGTTTCATTTCAGTGAGACAGTAAAGGAAATTGATGAGTCTAGGTTAGTACTATCAAATGGAAAAACGATGAACATCACTGATAAGATGGTACTTAGTGCAAATAGTGTGAGACCCGAATTATCTATTTTTAATCACCAACTACGAGCTAATAGTGATAATACACTGTATGTTGATGATTATTTAGAAACATCTGTATCTGACGTTTATGCGATAGGGGACTTGATACAAGTGCCAAGTTTTCTGTTTCATGCACGAGTTTATGCCCCATTGATTGTCAATGCCGTACAAACGAGTATGACGTGTGCCAAAAATATTGTGAAAAAAAAAGAAACCCTTAGACCAATGTTAAAAACAGTTGGAATTAAATTATTTAATCATTATTTGGCGAGTACTGGTTTGATGGAATCAGAAGGCTTTTTATATGATGCGGAAGTTAAAAGTGTGATTATTACCTTGCCAATATCAACAGTGAGTAAAAAAGAAGTAAGTATCAAATTAGTTTATGACGGGAAAAATTATCACTTGTTGGGTGTGCAGCTTATTTCTAAAGAACCAATTTTAGATAAAATAAACACCTTTGCCCTAATGATAAAAGAGAGGATAGATATAAGGAATCTGAGTCAATTACCTCATTTCTACAATGCTGTTTTTGCGAATACATCGTTAGGTCTGCCGGATGTGTTTGGAAAAGGAGATGATTTGGGTGAGATTTGATGAGTTACTTGAAAAAAAAGAAGCCAAACAAGTACAACTTCTAAAAAGTCTCTTACTTCGTGGTGGGACGTCGATGATTAGCTCATTAGCCAAGGAGCTTGGCATTAGTAAATCATCTCTTGAAACGTACATTGAGGATTTGATGTGGATTAATGATACATATAAAAAAGAAGCAACTTTGTTTTATGACGGGGCACTTGTCACGTTAGAGTTAGCTCCCAGTTTTTCTTTAGAAGTGATTGAAACACATTTGTATAAAGACTCCATTAAATATCAAATTATGGACTATTTGTATCATCATTTTGAGTATTCAACTGTTGCGTTGACTAATAGAATAGGCATCAGTGAGTCAACACTTTTTCGTAAAATAAAAGAGTTGAATGTGTCACTGAAAGAGTTTGGTTTGACTATTTGGCAAGGTAAGTTAGTTGGAGAAGAAAGTCAGATTCGTTACTTTTACTATTGTTTTTATTGGTATTTAGATAATTATGCACAAAAAGAGATATCATTTAAACAACAATCATTGATTGATGCAATAGAGCGAGGATTAGGCGTTAATTTTTTACCTGAAAATACGAAACGTATCAATTTATGGCTGATTATTTCAAAAAAAAGGATTAGTTACGCCTCACCAATATATACAGAACTAAAAAAAGCAATAGAACCTTACGAACGAGACACACTTTACCTTGAGTTAAAATCAATTGTTTTACGTGTTTTAGGGCACTACGCTGTAGAAGTAGATGAGGAAGAAGCAATGATTCATTTTTGCTTTTTAATGAGTTTTCAAGCGATGTCTCAAAATGATTTTTATAAATATGAGATACTTCGCTCCAAATTTACACCAGTCGGATTAGTGGATACCTTTATTTTAGAGTCGTTAATTTTATATTATGCACCACTGAAACTATCACATCAATTGGAAAGCCAAGTTAATTATTATTTGTCGCGTGTTCACTACAGATTATATTTTTTTAGAGGAACCATTGAGGTATTATCACGTGAATACATTATAGAAACTGAAAAAGACTGGTCAGGGCATGTGATTGCACCGTTAATTGAAACACTTTTTTCGTCAGTCGAAGGAGACTATGAAGGTTTAAGTTTAGAACATAATAAGACGCTAATTGACTACTCAAAATTACAGTATCTTCATATTATTGCGTTAATTGATAGTCAAATTAATCGCACAGTAACAATTGGTGTCAAACTTGTGTTAGAAGATGTGTATCAAGACGTATCAACCACTCGCTTAATTAACGAAATAAATTGTTTGAATGGTGTGAGATGCATGAAGTATGATGCGTCTAAATCATTTGACCTAGTGATAAGCAATAAGCCAATAAATCACGCTAAAGCTCAAACTTATCTTTTGTCAGAATTAGGTACAACGTATGATGTGATTCATATTACTCGACTCATTCGAGATATTTCTACAAATAAAATGACAAAAGAAATAAACGTTAAAAAAATCCAATTATAATTGGTCTAAGTAGTATATAATTTAATAAGCAATATGAAACAGTCAATTATTTGTAAAAATAAATAAATATTGACTGTTTGTTTTATAAAAAAAAGGGTAGAATGAATCTATCAAAAAGAAAACGCTATCTTAAGTGTTTGGGAGGAATTATCATGACAGAAAAATCTTATATTATGGCGATAGACCAAGGTACAACAAGTTCTAGAGCAATTATTTTTGATAAAGCAGGAAATAGTGTTGGAAGTTCTCAAAAAGAATTTACGCAAATTTTCCCTGAATCTGGATGGGTAGAACACAATGCAAATGAAATTTGGAACTCGGTACAATCTGTTATAGCCGGCGCATTGATCGAGTCAGGTGTTCGCCCAACTCAAATTAAAGGTATAGGTATTACAAACCAACGTGAAACCACAGTTATCTGGGATAGAAAAACTGGAAAACCAATTTACAATGCTATTGTGTGGCAATCAAGACAATCTGCTCCTTTAGCTGAAAAGTTAAATGAAGACGGTTACGCAGATATGATTCATAAAAAAACTGGTTTAGTCGTTGATGCTTACTTCTCAGCTACAAAAGTTCGTTGGATTTTAGATCATGTAGAGGGCGCTCAAGAACGTGCAGAAAAAGGCGAATTAGCTTTTGGAACAATTGATACATGGTTATTATGGAAGTTAACAAACGGAGCAACTCACGTAACAGATTACTCAAACGCAGCTAGAACAATGATGTATAACATTCATGATTTAGAGTGGGATGACGAAATCTTAGAACTATTAAATATTCCAAAATCGTTATTACCAGAAGTTAAAAGTAACTCAGAAATTTATGGTTACACACAAAGTTACCACTTCTATGGTAGTGAAGTGCCAATTGCTGGTATGGCAGGTGACCAACAGGCTGCATTATTTGGTCAATTAGCATTTGAAGAAGGATCAATTAAAAACACTTATGGAACTGGTGCATTTATCGTCATGAACACTGGTGAAAAACCTCAATTATCAGACAATAAATTATTAACAACAATTGGGTACGGAATTAACGGTAAAGTTTATTACGCGTTAGAAGGTAGTATCTTTGTTGCTGGATCAGCTGTTCAATGGTTAAGAGATGGTTTACGTATGATTGACTCATCTGCTGAATCAGAACAATTAGCAAATGAATCAACAAGTGATAATAGTGTTTATGTTGTACCAGCATTTACTGGATTAGGAGCACCTTACTGGGATTCAGAAGCACGTGGCGCAGTATTTGGCTTAACTCGTGGAACAACTAAAGAAGATTTTGTTAAGGCAACACTACAAGCAATTGCTTACCAATCAAAAGATGTAATTGACACGATGCAAAAAGATGCTGGTGTGAAAATTCCATTAATTAAAGTAGACGGTGGAGCAGCAAATAACAATTCATTATTACAATTCCAAGCTGATATTTTAGATATTAAAGTTCAACGTGCATCTAACTTAGAAACAACCGCTTTAGGAGCAGCTTATTTAGCTGGTTTAGCTGTAGGATTCTGGAAAGACTTAGATGAATTAAAAGAATTTACACAAGAAGGTGAAATCTTTACTCCTCAAATGAGTGAAGAAGAACGTACAGAATTGTATGAAGGATGGACAGAAGCTGTTAAAGCAACACAACTATTCAAGAGAATTAAATAATATAAGGACTGATAAAAATGAGTTTTTCTTTAAAAACGAGACAAGAAAGTATTAACTATCTAAAAGATCATTCCGTTGATGTATTAATCATTGGTGGCGGTATTACAGGAGCGGGTCTGGCTTTACAGACCGCTGCTTCTGGCATGAGTACAGCTTTAGTTGAAATGCAAGATTTTGCTGAAGGAACATCTTCACGTTCGACTAAGCTAGTTCATGGTGGTATTAGATATCTGAAAACCTTTGATGTTGAAGTGGTATCAGATACAGTGAGTGAGCGAGCAAATGTCCAAAAAATTGCGCCACATATTCCTAAACCAAATCCAATGTTATTACCAATTTATGATGAGCCTAATAACACATTTTCATTATTCTCATTGAAAATTGCGATGGATTTATATGATCAATTAGCTCACGTCACAGGAACAAAGTATGAAAATAGAGTATTGACAAAAGAAGAAGTGCTTGAAGTAAGTCCATATCTAGCTAAAGAAAATCTTCTAGGTGGCGGGATTTACCTTGATTTTAAGAATAATGATGCCAGACTTGTTATAGAAAATATCAAAAAAGCTCATGAAGATGGTGCTCATCTGTTAAGTAAAACTAAAGTAACTGGATTTATTTACGATGAAAACAATAAAATTTCAGGTGTTCATGTAGTCGATGTGTTAACGAATGAAACATATGATATTCATGCTGATGTCGTAGTGAATACAACTGGACCTTGGAGTGATACGATTCGTGGCTTATCAAATGATGAGACAATTGTTGGTCAAATGCGTCCGACAAAAGGTGTTCATTTGGTGGTTGATTATGACAAGTTACCTGTGACTCAACCAGTTTATTTCGATACAGGTTTATCCGATGGGCGTATGGTTTTTGTGATTCCAAGAGAAAACAAAACATACTTTGGAACAACAGATACTGATTATACAGGAGATTTAATGCATCCAACGGTGACACAAGAAGATGTTGATTATTTACTAGAAGTGGTTAATAATCGCTTCCCAGATCGTGATATTCGTTTATCTGATATTGAAGCAAGTTGGGTAGGATTAAGACCTTTATTATCTGGTAATGCTGGTTCAGATTACAATGGTGGTTCTAAAGCCTCATTATCTGAAGAAAGTTTGGACTTAGTTATTCAATCTGTTAAAGAATTTGAAGCAGGAAATGGTTCTAAAGAAGCAATTGAGCAAACTATTAAAGATGCTAAGACAAGTAGTGGTGAAAAAGAAGTCTCTTCTTCATCTGTGTCACGTGGTAGTAGCTTAGATGTGACAAAAGATGGCCTTGTGACGTTGGCTGGTGGGAAAATAACGGACTACCGTTTAATGGCTGAAGGTGCTCTTGAAGTGATTGCATCATTATTAAAAGAACAAAAAAATAAAGACTATAAGTTAGTGGATTCTAAAAACTATCCAGTGTCAGGTGGCGAGTTTGACGCAACAAAAGTTGAAGAGATGACACAGGAATTTACAAAACTTGCAATGGCTAGTGGTTTAACTGAAGAAGAAGCGGCAGATATTGCAAATCTTTACGGGGCTAATACGAAAAAAGTACTAGCTTATGGCACAACAGAATTTGATGGTTTAACCAAAGCAGAATCAATGAGTTTAATGTATGCACTTGAAGAAGAAATGACATTAACTCCAGTTGATTATAGTTTACGACGTACAAATTATTTATTATTTAAACGTGAGCGCTTAGAAGAAATAAAAGACGCATTAGTGAATGCTATGTCACATTATTTTGAGTGGACACAAGAAGAAGAAAGCACTTATAAAAATGAATTAGAAAAAGCAATGTCTGAATCTTTCTTAGAAGATTTAAAGACAGAAGGGTGAGTAAATAATGGATGCAAATAATTTACAGATTTTTAGTGAGTTTTTGGGAACATTGATTTTAGTGTTACTTGGAGACGGAGTTGTTGCTGCAGTTAGTTTAAACAAAAGTAAAGCACAAGGTGCTGGTTGGGTTGCTATCACTTTAGGTTGGGGTGCAGCTGTAACTATGGCCATTTATGTATCTGGATTTATGGGTCCTGCTCATTTAAATCCTGCTGTAACACTAGGTTTAGCTATAACCGGTGATTTTTCTTGGGGCTTAGTAGTACCATTTATGATTGCTCAAGTCTTAGGAGGAATTGTGGGAGCTATTTTAGTTTGGATTACTTACTTACCACATTTTGCTGCAACAGAAGATGAAGCAGCTATTTTAGGAACTTTTGCAACAGGACCAGCAATTCGTGATTATAAATCAAACGTTGTGACTGAAGCAATTGGAACATTTGTATTAGTATTTGCTTTACTAGCATTTGGCCAAAATACATTTGCTGATGGATTTAACCCAGTAGTTGTTGGATTATTAATTTTAGCATTAGGTCTATCTTTAGGAGGACCAACAGGGTATGCAATTAACCCAGCACGTGACTTAGGTCCACGTATTGCTCATCAAATTTTACCAATTGCTAACAAAGGTGGATCGGACTGGTCTTATTCATGGGTACCAATCGTTGGACCATTAGTAGGTGGTGCTTTAGCTGCTGGTTTATGGATGATGATTCCTTTATAGAATAAAAAGTATTAAAGTTGTTAGATTGAGCTTGTCTCATCTGACAACTTTTTTTAGGTAAAAAACACTCCTTTTTTTGTGTTATTAACTTGTATTATTTTTCTAAATAACTCATAATATATAATAAAAGTGTTATTTATGAGATGTGATAGATCTCAGATGAAAATAGATTGTTAAGGGGATAGGAAAATGAAAAAAGTGACACCGTATTTATTATTATCGACTTTAGTATGCCAAAGTCTATCTGTAGGGAGTATTGTTCAAGCAACAGAACTTAATAAGGCAGATAGTGAATTAATAAATCAAGAAGTAGTAGCAACAAATGATAGTACAACTGAAACAATACTTGGTAATGACTCGGATACTGATATAGAGAATATACCGGAAAACAAACCAGAAGAAACACCAGAGCAACAACCGGAAAACAAGCCAGAAGAAAAACCAGAATCAAAGCCGGAAGAAACACCAGAGCAAAAACCAGAGCAAAAACCAGAGCAAAAACCAGAGCAAAAACCAGAGCAAAAACCAGAGCAAAAACCAGAGCAAAAACCAGAGCAAAAACCAGAGCAAAAACCAGAGCAAAAACCAGAGCAAAAACCAGAGCAAAAACCAGAGCAAAAACCAGAGCAAAAACCAGAAACAAAACCGGAAACAAAACCAGAAACAAAACCAGAAGAAACACCAGAACAAAAACCAGAAACAAAACCAACAGTTAATTATCCATCACAAGACAAAGGTACATACTTTGCTGATACTAGTAAATTGACCACAAATAAAGACAATTCTCCAATTAATTTTTCAGTGACAAAAACGACACAAGAATTTATCAATGAAATTGGAGAAGCAGCACGAAAAATAGGGCAAGAATATGATTTATATGCTTCTGTCATGATTGCTCAAGCTATACTTGAATCAGGTAGTGGACAAAGTTCTTTATCGACACATCCTAACTACAATTTATTTGGCATTAAAGGTGAGTATAAAGGAGAATCAGCATCATTCTATACATTAGAAGATAATGGTGCAGGTCAGCTTTATGGTATACAAGCTAAGTTTAGAAAATATCCATCAGTGAAAGAATCCCTAGAAGATTATGCTGAGTTGATGAAAAAAGGCATTGCATCAAATGAAGATTTTTATAAAGGCGTGACTAAAAAAGAAGCTAAAACATATAAAGAAGCAACCGCTTATTTAACTGGTCGATATGCAACAGACACTAGATATGACGAAAAACTAAACGCTTTAATCGAAACATATGATTTAACTTATTTTGATCAAGCAGTGAAAAAAGGAAAACGTGTAACAAAAGGTAATGTTGAAGTGGATACCTATGAAATTATGAATCCAGAAACGAAGAAAACAGCTATCTTTACACTGCCGTTAGAAGAAAAATATGTAATTTCTAGTCCATTTGGTTATAGAGGGAATGAACATCACGATGGTATCGATTTAGCCATCGCAGCCAATACGCCAGTACTTGCTTCAAGTGATGGTGTGGTTGTAGGTACAGGATTTGACCCATCAGCAGGTAATTATGTCATCGTCAAACATGCGAATGATTTGTACACTAATTATTTCCATTTAAATTCAATTAGTGTGTCACTAGGAGAAAAAGTAACAAGCGGAAACATCGTAGGTCTTGTAGGAAGTACTGGAAATTCAACAGGTAGTCATTTGCATTTTGGTATTAGCACAGATATGTGGCGTAACTATTTAAATCCAGCATCTTATTTTGAATTTTAATAGATTTAAGTATAATAAGAAAGACAAGGCTGACCCAAAAGTAACTTTTTAAATGAAAATCACTAAACTAACAAAATAGAAATCCCATGAAGTCGGTGTTTTAATAAGCTGATTTCATGGGATTTTTCTATGTTTAAGACTTTTGAATCAGCCTCTTCTTTTAATTTAATGGCTTAATATGTTTTGAGGCAAGTTCAAACGCCAATTCTTTATCTACTGTTGATAGTAATCCAATGGCAGATAGAATATAATCGTGATCAATAAACAAATGACTTTCTTCTGGTGTCAGTGTTAACTCATCTGTTGGGGTAAGGGCAGAAGCTAATATATTTTTAGGTTGGTCGTTGTGTACAAGTATACCTCCAGTACCAATAATCGTTTGAAATTGTCTTAAGTCTTTACCGTATTGATGATAAATGGCTCTTGAAGGAGTTTGCTCTTTCTTATAATAGCCAGCATGACGGGCAACAGCGGTTTTAATCGCTAATTTAGCAATGGCATTATCTAATTGCTTTTCTTCACTAGAATCTGCTATATAGCTAGGATGTTGACTTCTGAATTCGCATTTACGTGATAATTGACTTTCGTTAAGGTTGATATAATCGTAAAATGCTTGGGGAGAGACACTCTCTAGGAGACTTTTAGCAGAATATCTCATGCCTAAGTCACCTTCAACAGTCCGTTTGCTGTAAGGTTCAGCTAATCCATCAAACTGTACATTTTTCTTTTCTTCTTTTCCACTTCCAATAGAATGAATATCAGTTGTTGCACCGCCAACATCAACAATCAATGTATTACCAAATCCTTTTTGAGTTGTTGTTCCTTCTGATAAGAGTTGCGCGGCATATAAAACAGCTGTTGGCGTGGGAATAATTTCCGCTGCTACTTGAGTTTGGATATCGCTCATCCCTTTTGCTTTGATAATATTATTAATAAAAATATCTCGTAATATTTTTCTAATAGGTAAAGCATTTAATTGATTAATTTGAGGCATGACATTTTCTGTTAAATGGTAATTAGTACAATATTGGTTAAAAAGCGCTTTTATTTTAGGATAAGTTTCTTCATTTCCGGCCACTACAATAGGTATGTTTAAAGATAGTTCGGTTAATTGTTTTGCATCTTTTAAAATATTTTTATCATTTCCTCCATTTGTTCCTCCACTTAACAAAATGACGTCAGGATGTAGCACTTCGATTTCTTTGATATTGTCAGATGTTAGGCCATAACTGTATACTTTCAGAATTCTCGTTCCAGCACCAAGAGCGGCTCGCTTAGCTGCCTCAGCAGTTAGAGTAGGAGATAGGCCAATCGCTACCATCTTAAAGCCACCTTTAGCAGATGAGCAAGCAAGGACTTGATCAAATGATTGTTGAGTAAGATGTTTGGTCAAATCATCATAAGCCTTATGATAACCATCAAGTACATTTGTTTCGATAGTTGTGTATGATTTACTAGTTGCTAATATCTTTCTTTCTTCATCATCAACTGCTGTTAATTTAGTGTAAGTACTACCAAAATCTACTAATAAATAAGTTGTCATGTTTATCACCTCGAAAATATTTTTTGTTATTTAATTATTTTTTTCTTCGTCTTTTATTATCTAATAATCGTCAAAATCAGTTTTGACGTTTTAAACTTTCATTTTAAAAATGAGAATATATCGTTGTTGAATAAATAATGTTTTTTTAAGTGATTTTCTATTTATAAAACAAATAAGTTAGTAGATTCATCGCAACAATGGCTGTTCTAGGTTTGTAATATCAATGTTTTTCTACTATCTAATAGTATTGAAAGTTAGATTTGTCAAAAAAAGGTCAAAAGATTAAGGCTAGAAAAAACAGTTTTTTTAACTTGGTTTTTGTTAGCAAATAAAATAAAAATATTGTATAAAAAATGACTATTACTAATTGTTTCACAAGTTGTCTTTTTATATAAAAGTGGTGTTGACTTGTTATTTAAAGGGTGCTATTCTTTGGGTGTCAATTGAAAGCGCTACCTAAGAAGTTGTGCTTTATTTTAACAAAAGTAAGGGAGTGAAAAAAAGAGTAAAATCTTACTTTTTATTATAAAAGTAGGTTATAGTATTTGTACATAGTTTTTACGCGTATCAAAATCATAAATTGAAAGGATGTTGTTTATAATGGCAAAAATAATTGAATGTGTCCCAAATTTTAGTGAAGGTAAAAATGAAGAAGTAATTAACGGATTAGTTTCAGTGGCAAAAAGTGTCGGTGGAGTGACGCTGTTAGATCATTCTTCAGATAAAAGTCATAACCGTAGTGTATTTACACTAGTTGGGGATGAAGATGGTATTCAAGAAGTTGCTTTTCAATTAGTAAAATATGCAAGTGAAAATATAGATATGACAAAACATTCTGGTGAACATCCAAGAATGGGTGCAACAGACGTTGTTCCATTTATTCCGATTAAAGATGTGACACTTGAAGAATGTGTGGAAATTTCTAAAAAAGTAGCAAAACGAATCAATGATGAATTGGATATCCCAATTTTCTTATATGAAGAATCAGCATCTGCACCAACTCGTAAAAACCTTGCAAAAGTTCGTAAAGGTCAATTTGAAGGCATGCCAGAAAAATTGAAAGAAGAAGAATGGGCACCTGACTTTGGTGAAAGAGCTATCCATCCTACAGCAGGAATTACAGCAGTTGGAGCAAGAATGCCATTAGTAGCTTTCAACGTCAACTTAGATACTGATAACATTGACATTGCTAACAAGATTGCTCGTATCATTCGTGCATCAGGTGGTGGATTTAAGTATTGTAAAGGTATTGGGGTTATGTTAGAAGATAGAAACATCGCTCAAGTTTCTATGAACATGGTTAACTTTGAAGGAACACCACTTTATCGTACATTTGAAACAATCCGTTTTGAAGCAAAACGTTACGGTGTAAATATTATTGGTAGTGAAATCATTGGTTTAACACCAGCAAAAGCATTGATTGATTGTGCGGAATACTACTTACAAGTAGAAGACTTTGATTATGGTAAACAAGTATTAGAAAATCATTTATTAAATTAAGGAGCTGCTAAAGATGAAATTAGTCGAATTAACGGTAAGTGAATTTATTGAAACATTGGGATCAGATGCTCCCGCTCCTGGTGGAGGATCAGCAGCGGCATTATCTGCAACAATGGGAATTTCTTTAACAAAAATGGTTTGTGAATTAACAATCGGTAAAAAGAAATATGCTGAATATGAAGATGAAATTAAACTAGTGTTCGATGAAACAAAAGAACTCCAAAAGAATTTACTTGAAGCAATAGATAAAGATACAGAAGCATTTAACGCAGTTTCAGCAGTGTTTAGTATGCCAAAAGAAACAGATGATGAAAAAGCAGCTAGACGTGCGGCTATGCAATCAGCTTTAGAAGGAGCAGCTAAATCACCACTAGAGATGATGAAATTAATGTTAGAAGCACTTGACGTAACAAAACGTGCTATTGGAAAATCAAATACTAATGCAGCAAGTGACTTAGGTGTTGCAGCACTTAGCTTAAAAGCTGGAATTCAAGGCGCATGGCTGAATGTTTTAATTAATTTATCAGGTATCAAGAATGAAGAATTTGTCGCGTCTTATCGACAAGACGGTGAAGCATTATTAGCTAAGGGTTGTTTATTAGCAGATGAAATTTATGAGGAAACATTAAAAGTCGTTTAAAAAAGATGTTAATTAATTAAATGGAAGGGTTGAAGAAAAAGTTATGGCACATTTATCAGATATCGAAATCGCAAATTCAGTTGAAATGAAACCAATTAAAGAGGTAGCGGCTCCATTAGGATTAAAAGAAGAGGATTTAACACTTTATGGTAATTATAAAGCGAAATTAGATGCTCGTGAATTAACTAGGCTAGAAAATGAAAAAGACGGTAAATTAATTTTAGTAACTGCTATTACACCAACTCCAGCTGGAGAAGGAAAAACAACAACATCTGTTGGGTTAGCTGATGCCTTTACTAAATTAGGTAAAAAGGCAATGATCGCTTTACGTGAACCATCATTAGGACCAGTATTTGGTGTTAAAGGTGGAGCAGCAGGTGGTGGACACGCTCAAGTTGTCCCTATGGAAGATATTAACTTACATTTTACAGGTGACTTCCATGCGATAGGCGCAGCAAATAACTTGTTAGCTGCTTTGATTGATAACCATATTCATCATGGTAATGCGTTAGGTATTGATAGTCGTAACATCACATGGAAACGTGTTGTTGACATGAATGACCGTCAATTGCGTCATATTGTGAATGGATTACAAGGACGCGTCAATGGTGTTCCGAGAGAAGATGGTTATGATATTACTGTAGCATCAGAAATTATGGCTGTGTTATGTTTATCAAATGATATTGATGACTTAAAAGAAAAACTTAAAAACATGGTAGTAGCATATAATTTTGAAGGAAAACCAGTTACTGCTGGCGATTTGAAAGCAGAAGGTGCAATGGCAGCTTTACTTAAAGATGCGATTCATCCAAACTTAGTTCAAACATTAGAACACACACCAGCCATTATTCATGGTGGACCATTTGCCAATATTGCACATGGATGTAACAGTATTATCGCAACAAAAATGGCGATGAAATACGCAGATTATGCGATTACAGAAGCTGGCTTTGGAGCAGACTTAGGTGCTGAAAAATTCATCGATATTAAATGTCGTTTAGGAAATATCAAACCTGATGCTGTTGTATTAGTAGCAACAATTCGTGCACTAAAAATGCATGGTGGCATTCCTAAGAAAAAATTAGAACCAGAAAACGTAGAAGCCGTTGTTAAAGGATTAACTAACTTAGACAAACATATTGAAAACATTCAAGACGTTTATGGTTTACCTGTTGTTGTAGCAATCAACAAATTTCCATTAGATACAGATGCTGAAATCGAAGCAGTTGAAAAAGCATGTAAAGAGCGTGGCGTAGAAGTTGTTTTATCTGACGTTTGGGCTAATGGTGGCGAAGGTGGTATTGAGTTAGCTGAAAAAGTCATGGAATTAGCAGAACAAGATAATAGTTTCAGCTACGTATATGACTTAGAAGATTCAATAGAAGAAAAATTAACTAAGATTGTACAAAAAGTTTATGGCGGTAAAGGAATTGAATTAACTGGACCTGCTAAAAAACAATTGAAACAATTAGAAGAATTGGGTTACGATAAGTTGCCTATCTGTATGGCGAAAACGCAATACTCATTCTCTGATGATGCGACACTTGTTGGTGCACCAAAAGACTTTACGATTACGATTAAAAATCTCAAAGTATCTGCTGGAGCAGGTTTTATCGTAGCGTTAACTGGTGCAGTTATGACAATGCCAGGACTACCAAAATCACCTGCATCTGAAAGAATTGATATCGATGAAGAAGGTAACATTACTGGATTGTTCTAAAAGGTAGAGGAAAAAATATGTCGTATCATTTATTTAAACAGAATGATCATCAAACATCTCGTTGGAGTGGGGGAGAAACGACCCAAGTGTTTCTCTACCCACCAACGGGTAAGTATGAGCCTGGAAAATTTGACTACCGCATTTCTACGGCTTCAGTAGAAATCGAAGAAAGTACATTTTCAGCGTTACCTGGCTATAAGCGTTTGTTGATGTCATTGAATCATCCATTAGAACTAACACATGAATCAGAATCGTTTACTGTTAATAAAAAAATGAAACCGTTTGAAGTTGATGCGTTTGATGGAGCAGATAAAACAAAAAGTGTAGGGAAATGTCAAGACTTTAACGTTATCTTTAAACCAACCTACACTAGTGAAATGTCTGCTGTTTCAACTATTCGTGATAGACAATTATTACCTTGTGTTCGATACTTTTACTATATGTTAGTTGATGGAGTCATGACGTATATAGACCAAGAAGAAAAACATGTTGCCAAGTTGGAAGCCGGAGATTGTGTCATGGTAGAAGAGGGTCGTACGATTTCGATGATTAGTATAGAATCTCATCAACCACAACAATCACCAGCAGTTGTCGAAGTTGTTGTTTGGAAAAATGAAAAGTCGCTCTAATAAAAATAATTTGGATAGGAAGCATTTTTATATATTAAAAATGAACAAATTATGTTAACGATCAGATGATCGGAAAGGGGCCCCTTATGATTACCGAAACAAAAACACCGGTTGATGAGATTAAATTAACCGAAATAGACTCAGAAAGTTCAAAATTTAGTTTAGGTGGTGCAACGCTTTACGGTATTAATGCAGTAGTTGGTTCAGGTATTTTCTTATTACCACAAACAATTTATCGAGATTTAGGACCAGCTTCTCTATTAGCCATGGTATTTGATGCGGTGTTGGTGTTACTTTTGGCAGTATGTTTTGCTGAAGTAGCGTGTTATTTTGACAAAAATGGTGGTGCGTTCCAATATTCTAAATCAGCTTTTGGTGATTTAGTTGGATTTATCGTTGGACTATTAGGTTGGTTTGTAACGATTATCGCTTGGTCAGCAATGGCAGCAGGATTTGCCAAATTATTAATTGTTACAATACCTGCATTAGAAGGGCATAATAAAGCGATTAGTGTTATTTTAGTGATATTATTATCTATTATTAATAGTACCGGACTTAAAACATCCAAAATTTTTACCATAAGTATCACAATCGCAAAATTGATTCCGATTATTGCGTTTACCTTTATGAGTATTTTCTTTATTAAAAATGGTTTTGACGCTGGTAACTTTACACCATTCCTACAACTAAAAGAAGGTATGACGTTATCTAAAGCGATGGCTGGAACATCAATGACAGTATTCTATGCGTTTATTGGATTTGAAGCTTTACCAGTTGTAGCTGGTGAGATGAGAAATGCGAAGAAAAATGTTCCAAAAGCAATTATTGGCTCAATTAGTATCGTATCAATTCTTTACTTCATGATTATCGCTGGAACCATTGCGATGCTTGGAGTGGGGATTTTAGAAACAAATGCTCCTGTACAAGATGCCTTTGCTATGATGATAGGACCTGCTGGTAGATGGATTATTTCCATCGGTGCACTTATTTCAATTCTTGGATTAAACGTTGGGGATTCAATGATGATTCCACGTTATGGTGCAAGTATTTCTGATGAAGGTTTACTACCAAAAATCGTTTCTAAGAAAAATAAAAAAGACGCACCTTATGTAGCGATTATCATCTCTTGTGTATTAACTTGCTTATTATTATTAAGTGGAAGTTTCGAACAATTAGCAGAATTAAGTGTGGTATTTAGATTTATTCAATATATTCCAACAGCAATCGCCGTTATTTTCTTACGTAAGAAAAATCCTGGTGTTGAAACTGCCTTTAGATTACCATTTGGTCCAGTGATTCCAATACTTGCTGTAGTAGTTAGTGTGTGGATGCTTGCAATGGGTGCCAATAGTAAGAGTTTAATTGCTGGAGGTATTGGTATCATCATCGCCGCAATTTTCTATTTTGTATTGAATGGTAAAAACGCTAGTAAAGTGAAATAAAGGGTTAAAGAGTATTAAATGAGTGAAGTGAGTTATTAAGTTGAAAATGAGTTTAGGAGGAAGTAATAATGACTGAAGTAATTACATTAACAGGTAATGATTTAACATTGGAACAAGTGGTAGAGGTAGCAAGAAAAGGTGCAACAATTACGTTATCACAAGAAGCAATCGAGGCAGTGAATGCTTCAAGAAAAATTATTGATGATATTGTCGAAAGTAAAAAAGTAACTTATGGTGTAAATACTGGATTTGGTTCCCTTGTTAAAGTAAGTATTCCACAAGAAGAAACTAGACAATTACAAGAAAACTTAATTCGTACTCATTCAAGTGGATTTGGTGATCCTTTAGGAGAAGACGAAGTACGTGCTATTATGTTAATCCGTATCAACTCTTTATTAAAAGGTTATTCAGGTATCCGCTTAAGCACTATTGAAACATTGATGGCAATGCTAAACAAAGGTGTCGTGCCACATATCCCTGAAAAAGGATCATTAGGGGCTTCAGGAGATTTAGCACCATTATCACATATGGTGTTACCAATGTTAGGATTAGGACGTGCTTATTACAATGGCGAATTGCTTGAAGGTAAAGAAGCAATGGCTCGTGCTGGTGTTGAAGTGATTCACTTAGAAGCAAAAGAAGGTTTGGCTTTAATTAACGGTACAACTGTTTTAACAGCAATCGGAGCATTAGCAACACATGATTCAATCGAGTTATTAAAACTTTCAGACATTGCCGGAGCATTATCATTAGAAGTACACAATGGTATTGTAAATGCCTTTGATGAAGAATTACATATTATTCGTCCTCAAAGTGGACAACTTGCAACAGCGAAAAATATTCGTCACATGTTAGAAGGAAGTACCTTAACAACGCAAGCAACAGCTGAACGTGTACAAGATCCTTACACATTACGTTGTATGCCTCAAATTCATGGTGCAAGTAAAGATACTGTGGCTTACGTGAAGAAAAAAGTGGAAATCGAAATTAACTCTGTAACAGATAATCCAATTATCACTCGTAGTGGAGATGTTATTTCAGGAGGTAACTTCCACGGTGAACCAATGGCACAACCATTTGACTATTTAGGAATTGGTTCTGCTGAAATTGGTAACGTGTCTGAACGTCGTGTGGAACGTTTGGTAAATACTAACTTAAGTGGTTTGCCTTCATTCTTAGTGAAACATCCAGGTGTTAACTCAGGATTTATGATCACACAATATGCTGCAGCATCATTAGCATCAGAAAACAAAATCTTATCACATCCAGCAAGTGTGGACTCAATTACATCTTGTGAAAACCAAGAAGACTTTGTCAGTATGGGAACAACAGCAGCTAGAACTGCTAGAGATATTACGAAAAACTCTCGTCGTATCGTCGCAACTGAAATGATGGCAGCGTGTCAAGCTATTGACTTCATTAAAGACCGTGGTGTATTAGGTAAAGGAACTCAAGTAGCGTATGATGTCTTTAGAAAATATGTGAAATTTATTGATTTAGATAAAGACATTGAAATGTATGATGAATTAGAAAAAGCAACAGATGTATTAATCAATGGTGAATTATTAAAAGCTGTTGAAGAAGTTGTAGACTTAGATATCGAATTTGATTTTGGAAAATAAATAAACCACTTATTAAGCTCTGAATTGATTAAGATTCAGAGCTTTATTTGTAAATAAGTCGTGATAACTATTGAGTATCGAATCAATATTATGTAGTATGAATATAACGAGAAAAGGATGGTGTATGACGATGAAATATCAGAAACCAAAAGGAACAAACGATATTTTACCAGGTGAATCAGAAAAATGGCAGTTTGTAGAATCAACTGCACGTGACGTATTAAAAAAATATGACTTTCATGAAGTCAGAACGCCAATGTTTGAACATATTGAAGTTATTACACGAGGTGTTGGTGAGTCAACAGATATCGTGACAAAAGAGATGTATGATTTTAAAGACAAAGGTGATCGCCATATTACGCTTAGACCTGAAGGAACTGCTCCATTAGTTCGTTCATACGTTGAGCATAAATTATTCGGACCGGAACATCAAAATCCGTTTAAAGCTTTTTATATTGGCCCAATGTTTCGCTATGAACGCCCTCAAGCAGGACGTTTACGTCAATTTAACCAAATGGGGATTGAAGTATTAGGTAGTAGTAATCCAGCAACAGATGTTGAAGGGATTTTAGTCGCACTAGATTTCTTTAAACGTTTAGGCGTGACACATACTCAATTAGTGATTAACTCACTTGGAACAAGAGAAAATCGTATGGTTTATCGCCAAGCATTAATTGATTATTTAGAGCCTTTAAGCGACCAATTAAGTGATGACTCAAAACGTCGTTTACATACTAACCCACTTAGAGTATTAGATAGTAAAGATAAAAAAGATAAAGAAATTGTCGAAAATGCACCGTCAATTTTAGATTATCTAGATGAAGAGTCAAATGCTTTCTTTACTGAAGTGAAATCATTACTTGATGCAATGGGTGTGGAATATGTAGTCGATCATAGAATGGTTCGTGGTCTTGACTACTACAACCACACAGTATTTGAAATTATGAGTAATGCTCCAGGATTTAATGGTGCGATTACCACAATTTGTGCTGGTGGACGATATGATGGATTGGTTTCAGAATTTAATGGACCAGATAGTCATGATTCAGGATTTGGGTTTGGTATGGGAATTGAACGTGTCCTAATCACAATGGACGCTGAAGGAGTGGAAATTCCTGCAGCAAACAACGTGGATGTATATGTTGTTGGTCTAGGTGAAGAGACAAATTGTGAAAGTTTAAAATTAGCTCAAGCAGTAAGACAAGCAGGATTTGTTTGTGAACGTGATTTCCTAAATCGTAAAGCAAAAGCTCAGTTCAAGTCTGCAGATAAATTAAATGCTAAACTTGTTTTGATTATTGGTGAATCAGAATTAGCAGAAAAAATTGTTCGTATAAAAAATATGGTGACAGGTGAAGAGACAACCGTTTCATTAGATGATGTTTATACATCCTTTAGCAATGTTTACAACAACATTATAGGAGCGTAAACGTATCTTTGGAGGAGACTTATCATGAAACGATTTAGCAAGGACTCTAGTACCATTGCTGATTATACTCGTAAATTAACGGTTATATTTTTATACGCGTTATTATACGCAATTGCTTTGAACATGTTTTGGCATCCAGCTTCAATCTATACTGGTGGAATCACAGGTTTTTCTCAAATAGTAAACACTGTTTTTGAAAAATGGTTTGGCGTGAGTTTGTCGATATCAGTCATTTATTATTTGATGAATCTACCCTTTTTAATTTACGGTTGGAGAAAGATGAATAAAGAAATTGTCATTTTTACTTTAATAAGTGTGACAGCCGCATCCCTTGCAATTAGCATTGTACCTGAAATTGTACTAACTAAAGACCCAATTATCTGTGCACTGTTTGGTGGGGCCATTGGAGGGAGTTCTCTAGGTTTAGCTTTAAAAAATGGTATTGCTACAGGTGGGCTTGATATTGGGATTATTGTGATTCGACGCAAGACAGGGCGTAGTATCGGCTCAATTTCGATGGTAATCAACGGGATTATTGTAATAGCAGCAGGCTATCTATTTGGTTTTCCGTATGCTTTTTATAGTTTGCTATCAATTATTGTGAGTGGAAAAGTGACTGACTTTATTTTTACTAAACAACAAAAAATGCAAGCTTTAATCATTACTAGACAGCCTGAAAAAGTGATCGCCGAACTTAAGGTGCGATTACTTCGAGGTGTGACGATTTTAAATGAAGCAGAAGGAGCGTATGATCACCGTGAAAAAGTGGTTCTTTTGACGGTTATTACACGTTATGAAATGCCATTATTGGAAGAAGCAATCAAAGAAGCGGATAATGAGGCCTTTGTTAGTATCTCAGAAAATGTCCACACAATTGGAAAATTTGATGATTTTGAATTTTAAATCAATAGAAAAGCCACTTAGCGATTTGCTAGGTGGCTTTTTATAAACTCATTTTCACATGACAGGTAAAAATAAGACTTACACAAGTTGACGATTTTTTGAAACCAATTCTCCATTTTTATAAACGTCTTCGACTAAGTTTGTTGCAAAGAAATACAATGGATAATCAATGTTTGGTGCATCAAATACGGCAATATCAGCACGTTTTCCTTCTGTGAAACTTCCGATTGATTCTCCTAAACCAACTGAATAAGCAGCATTGATTGTCACAGCATTAAATACTTGGATTGGTGTTAAATGCATTTTGAAACAACCAAGTTGCATAATAAATTGGATATTAGCGGTTGGGCAGCTTCCAGGGTTTGAGTCAGTAGACAATGTAATGGCCATTCCAGCATCTAACATTTTTTTAGCTGGAGCATAAGTATCAGCCATTAAACTGAACGTTGTTCCTGGTAATAAGTTACCAATAACACCTGCTTCACTCATTTTTTTGATTCCTTCATCAGTAGCAGCCATTAAATGTTCTGCACTAACTGTTTCAAGTTCTGCAGCCACATCAACTCCACCGATTGAGTCGATTTCATCAGCATGAATACGTAATTTGAAGTCTAAGTCTTTTGCTGCTTGAAGTAAGCGACGAGATTGCTCTGCTGTAAATACACCAGTTTCACAGAATATATCACAGAAGTCTGCTAATTTTTCTTCTTTTACTTTTGGAAGCATTTCAGTGATGATTTGATCGATAAAGGCATCCCCATCTCCATTAAATTCTTCCGGAATGGCATGAGCTGCCATAAATGTTGACACTAAATCAATTGGATGAGTATGATTTAATTCTTTTACCACATTCATTTGTCTTTTTTCTGTTTCCCAATCAAGACCATAGCCACTTTTGGCTTCAACTGTTGTTACACCGTGAATTAACATCTCATCTAATAAATGACTTGATTTATCGTAAAGTGTGTCAAAAGAAGCACTCTTTGTTGAGCGTACGGTACTTAAAATACCGCCACCTTCTTTTAAGATATCTAGGTAAGAGATACCATTTAATTTTTTGGCAAATTCATTTTCACGACTGCCACCATATACTAAGTGAGTATGGCAATCAATCAATCCTGGTGTTGCAAGTTTTCCTGTATAATCATGGATTTTAGTATGATCACCAATTAGTGACTCATCAGGTTGTCCACTACCTATTTTGAGGATTTTACCATTTTTAATCGCGATATAGCCATCTTCAATAATGGTTGCCTCAGACATTTCGCTTCCTTTTAAAGCGCGTTGTTTATCTATCGGTGAAAAAATTTGACTAAAATGTACTAATATTTTATCTGCTTGCATGAAAAAGTTCCTCCTTTTTATTTCTATACTAATTATAACCATTTAATGAATATAATGTAGTCTTGTATCATCTAAAAAGGGTCAAAAAAATTTTTTTAGAAAAAAAAGAGAAAAAAAGAGACTTTTTGCTGTGAATTGACCCATAATAGACTATGGGAGGATAAACTAAGGCCATAACTTAATGATTCATTCACTTATGTCTACAGGAAAAGAGATAAGTAACTCAAGATAAACTAAGGAGGAAGTAAAATGATTAAAAATACTGATATTAGTAAAGCGATGACGATTAAATTACCAGATGTGTTACCAGATATGCCGAAATTTGAAGAAGGCATTCGTCGTGCCCCAGACAGAGGATTCCGTTTAACTGAAGCACAAACTGAATTAGCATTAAAAAATGCACTTCGTTATGTACCAGAACAATTTCATGATCAAGTGATTCCAGAATTCTTAGAAGAATTAAAAACAAGAGGTCGTATTTATGGCTATCGTTGGTATCCAAAAGAGCGCATCTATGGTAAACCAATAGATGAGTACAAAGGAAAATGCACTGCAGCTAAAGCAATGCAAGTTATGATTGATAATAACTTAGACTTTGACATTGCACTATATCCATATGAATTAGTGACTTATGGAGAAACAGGCCAAGTTTGTTCAAACTGGATGCAGTATCAATTAATTAAACGTTACCTAGAAGAGATGACTGATGAACAAACATTGGTTCTTGAATCAGGTCACCCATTAGGATTATTTGCTTCTAAAAAAGATGCTCCAAGAGTCATCATCACAAATGGTTTACTTGTTGGGGAATATGACAATATTCACGACTGGGAAATCGCAGAACAAATGGGTGTCACAAACTACGGACAAATGACTGCTGGAGGATGGATGTACATTGGTCCTCAAGGGATTGTACACGGAACATTTAATACATTATTAAATGCCGGTCGTTTGAAATTAGGAATTCCAGACGATGGAGATTTAACTGGAAAACTATTCATAACATCAGGTCTAGGTGGTATGAGTGGGGCTCAAGGTAAAGCTGGTGAGATTGCTAAATCAGTGACAATTGTGGCGGAAGTTGACCGCTCTCGTATCGATACTCGTTTAGAACAAGGATGGATTAGTCATGTGACTGAAACACCAGAAGAAACAATGACATTAGCTAAAGAATATTTAGATAACAAAGATTCAACATCTATTGCGTATCATGGTAATATTGTTGACTTACTTGAATATGTTGACAAACATGATATTCATGTTGATTTATTATCAGATCAAACATCTTGTCATAACGTATATGAAGGTGGCTATTGTCCAGTAGGTATTACATTTGAAGAAAGAACTCGTTTACTTGCTGAAGATCAAGAAACATTTAGAAAAATGATTGATGACACGTTGGCTCGTCACTTTAACGTGATTAAATCATTAACAAGTAAAGGAACTTACTTCTTTGACTATGGTAACTCATTTATGAAAGCTATCTATGATACAGGAATTAAAGAAATTTCTAAAAATGGTGTGGATGATAAAGATGGATTTATCTGGCCATCATACGTAGAAGACATTATGGGACCTATGTTATTTGATTATGGTTATGGTCCATTTAGATGGGTATGTTTATCACGTAAACATGAAGACTTAATGGCAACAGATAGAGCAGCTATGGAAGTAATCGATCCAACTCGTCGTTATCAAGACCGTGATAACTACAACTGGATTCGTGATGCTGAAGATAACAAATTAGTTGTTGGAACAGAAGCTCGTATACTATATCAAGATGCAATGGGCCGAGTGAATATTGCACTTAAATTTAACGAAATGGTTCGCCGTGGGGAAATTGGCCCTGTGATGATTGGTCGTGACCATCATGACGTATCTGGAACTGACTCTCCATTCCGTGAAACATCAAATATTAAAGACGGAAGTAATGTAACGGCTGATATGGCAACACAATGTTACGCTGGTAATGCCGCTCGTGGTATGAGTTTAATCGCTTTACATAACGGTGGTGGTGTTGGTATTGGTAAATCTATTAATGGTGGATTTGGTTTAGTATTAGATGGAACTGAATTAACAGACGAAATCATCAAATCTGCGATTGCATGGGACACTATGGGTGGCGTTGCTCGTCGTAGTTGGGCAAGAAATGACCATGCGATTGAAACATCAATGGAATACAATGAAATGAGAAAAGGATCAGATCATATTACCATTCCATATTTAGCTGATGAAGCGAAAGTAAAATCAGCAGTCAGTGAATTATTTAAATAACGATTAGAGTGGACTTCCTATCCAAATCTCTAAACCCTCTCGTTTTTACAGCGAGAGGGTTTTATTGTCTCAATTTGCCGAAAACGATTTCTTTTACTATAACAAAATAGTATAATTATGGTGACAGGGTATATGTGTATATCGTTAATATACAAACAAGGTATGATTTATTAAAGTGGGGAGAGTTTTTACGGTATGGGAAATTATTTAAATTGTCGATTGTTTGGAACACCAGAAGTAAGTTTAGATGGTGAGATTGTTTTGTTTTCTTTTTCTAAAATCAATGCCATGCTTTATTATTTATTAATTAATAAAACCGTTAGTCGTGATGAATTATCAGGACTGTTATGGCCAGATAAGAGTGATAAGAATGCAAAAAAGAATCTTCGAAACGCCATTTATCAAGCAAATAAAAGTTTAGGTATGGAGCTAATTATTTCTCCAAATAAATCATTGTTAATGTTAAATGACACAATTAACTTCACAAGTGATGTGGAACAATTTACTCAGGATCCTGAAACATATTATTATCTTTATAAAGGTGAATTTTTGAAAGGGTTTTATTTAAAAGAATGTGAAGGATTTGATTTTTGGGTTGTTAGGATGAAAAGCTTTTTTGAGAAAAAGTTCGTTGAGACCGTTCATCGCCGCATAGAACAAGATATTGCCAATGGTGTGAATGAGCATGTGGAAGAAGTGATTGAACAATTAATGTTTATTGATGAATTTAATGAAATTAACTATCAGTATTTGATGACTTTTTATCAACAACAAGGCCGAGATAATAAAGTAGTAGATGTTTATCATAAGTTATCAAATTTGTTGAAATCAGAGCTTGGCGTGACACCAAATAAACAAACAAAAGCCATTTATGAAACGTCACTTGAACGGATTTTGTCAGAAAATACGACAAACAATCAACGTTTTTCATCACTATTTTATGGTCGTTCAGAAGAGTTACAACAATTATCAGTGAATTTTGCGGCTTTTAAAAGTCGTCAGTCTTATCAATCTGTGGTGGTTCGCGGTGAAGCAGGTATTGGAAAAAGTGCGTTGATAAATCGGGCGATAGATAGCGTATCAGATGAGTTTAAAGTCATCGAAACACAGTGCTATCAAGCAGAAGAAAATCATTTGTTACGTCCATGGAAAAAAATTATTGATCAATTGACGGTTATAATAGAAAATCAAGAATTAATCGATCCACTTGTTTGGCAAAAAGTGATTCGAAAAGTTTTTCCTAGTTTTACTCAGCCGTTTCTTGAAGTGATTTCGCATGGAGAGACAGAACCTTACAAGGAAAAGATGTTATCAGATTTGATGATAGAGGCTATTAATAAGTTATCTCAACAACAACAACTTATTTTCTTATTTGATGATATTCAGTGGATGGATGAATCCAGTTTAGATTTGTTGACGACTGTTATGCTACATTGCCATACAAATGCGATGTTTATGATGTCCGCTAGAAGTGTTGAGCGTTATCCATTGGACAAATTTATCAATACATTAAAACAGAGTGGTAAGTTAGCAGTTATCAATCTAGAGCCTTTCTCATATGAGGAAACAGATGGATTTATTCGCAAAAAATTGCCGCATTTTGATGTGACAACTACAATAGTCGACAATGTGTATCAACATACTGAAGGAAACTTATTTTTCCTAATTGAGTACGTGTCTTTGTTAAATAGTAATACGAATTTAAATACCATGACAGTGAAGATGAAAGATGCTTTACGAAATCGCTTTTTATATTTAACAGAAGAAGAACAAGAACTAGTGTCTATTATTTCTTATTTTTATGATTATGCTTTAATTGATAGTTTAGTGTTTTTAACAAAGAAGTCAAGCTATGATATCGTGGCGATGATTGAGAGTCTCGTATCAAAAAATATTTTGGTAGAAAAAGCCGTTGGAGATAAAATTGCGACAAGTTTTACTCATGTGAAGTTACGAGAATTTGTTTATATGAACCAATCTCTTGCTAAAAAACGTGTACTCCATCACCGAATCGCTGAATTTTTAGAATCGCAACTTAAACCTGGAGGCAATGATATTCTTCAGTATGACACGATAGCCTATCACTACAAACATGGAAAAGATGAATTAAGTGGTTTGAAATATCGTCTAAAATATTTTGAAGGGTACCTTGGTTTTTATCACGAGCTATTCCCAGTTGAAGGACAATACGGTGTGGATCCATTTAGTTTCAACAAAGAATGGGCAACAGAGCAATTTGCGAAAATAAATCAACGATTGACGCAACTTAGTCTAGATGACAAACAAACAGATTTGTATAACTTACTCAGACTTCAATATTTGTACCTGGAAGGTCGTTTTTTGATAAAATATGGAGAGTATGAGCGTGGTGTAGCAAACATTCAAAGCGTATTGATTAGAGCAAGAGAATTAAACGAAAGCTCTTATTTATTAAATGGGTATAAGCAAATGATTTATTATTATATTCAGATAAATGAACCTAAAGAGATGATTTATTACATAGAACTGGCTTTGGATTTGTCGATTCGAGAAAACAATCATCAATCAATCGGTATTTTATTACGTCTTAAGGGACTTTATCATATGATGAGCGGTAATAATACGGTGGCTGAAAAGTTACTAAAAGAGTCCATTAATACGTTTATGTTGACTGATGAAATCAGTAAAAAGTATTCAGTGAGCATTGCAGCAGCCTATAACTACTTAGGTGAAATACGGATGAATAATGGAGAGTACCAAGATGCTGTGGGTACGTTTGAAAAAGCCATTGATTTGTGTCAAAGTAATCAAGCACTCTCAAGTTTAACCATATTCTATATTAATGTTGGCGTGGCATTATTTGCTTTAGAAAATTATGAAGAAGCAGAAATCTATTTCCTAAAAGCAGAAGAAATTTTTTCTAGTCTAAATTTTTACTGGAAACGAGCTAAATTAGATGCATATCTTTCTATTTTGTATGCACAAAAGAATCATATGCAAAAATCTCAGTTTTATTTAACTCAAGGTGAAAAACACGCAAAACGGATGGGAAATTGTCGTGATACAGGCATGATAGAATACGCAAAATATATCAATTATCACGTGTACCATCATGACGCTATAGATGATTTTTTACCAGTTGAAACGATTTGTGAGTATTTAAATGACTACCAAGATGCTTATGAAATTAGTAAATTAAAAGAAATTAGATAATAAATTCAAGTCTCCATAAGAGGCTTGAATTTTTTGTTTTTAATCATCGAAGATATTTAGTGAAACCAGTGATTTGATGTTAAAATAAAAATATAAAGAAAAAGAAGGGTGGATATGGGATGTATCCTTTAGCGATTGACGTTGGGACAACCAATATTAAGTTACAAATTTTTGAAAAAGACACGATTATAGAAGAATTAGTCTTACCAATAGAAACATTTACAGATAGAGGAAGTAGAGTTTTCCAAAGTCCAGCTTATATTTATCGTCAAATTGTACGAGGTATTCGTACCATGACACAAGAGGGTTACAACATTGATTCAATCGTTTTGACAACAGCTATGCATAGTATTATGCCAATAGTTGAGGGACGAGACGAGGAAATGTATATTTGGCTAGATGCGCAAAGCAAGCCATTTGTCGAAACAATAAAATCAGAAAAAAATTATCTGAATTATTATAAAAAAACTGGGACACCCATTCATGAGATGTCACCTTTTGCAAAAATTGGGCATTTCCAAAAAGAAAAATGGTTTAAAGATGTTATTCGTTGGGTTGGGATGAAAGATTACTTAATGGAACGATTGACAGGAGAATTTGTCGTAGATTATTCCATTGCCTCAGCAACAGGCTTATTTAATATCCATGATAAGAAATGGGATGCAGCCATTTTGAAAAAAGTTGGAACAGATGAATCAATGTTAGCTAAGTTAGTTGATACGGATTATTCTGCCCCGCTTCTTGAAGACGTTGCAGCTGAATTATTTTTAACACCAAATATCCCAGTTTATATTGGTGCAAGTGACGGTTGTTTAGCGAGTTATGCGAGTTATGTCGCTAATGGTACGCTTAATACCATCACGATTGGAACAAGTGGCGCGGTGCGTAAATTATCTAAAACAATTGAGTTAGATGATAAAGGACAGACGTTTTGCTATTACTTAAACGATACTTACTGGGTCATTGGTGGTGCGACAAATAATGGCGGACAAATAATGACATGGGCTGAACATGTCTTTTTTGAGGGTCAGTCTATTTATCAAGAGCTAAATCATTCTCTTAGTCAATCACCAATCGGAAGTGACGGTCTACTATTTTTCCCTTATTTAACAGGAGAACGTGCCCCAATTTGGCAATCAACTCCTCAAGGAAAATACATTGGACTCAGTTTAAAACATACTAAACATCATATGGTTAGAAGTATAGTTGAAGGTATTTTTTATAATTTACGCTATATTAGTGAATTAGTTGAATTAGAGCCAAGAGAGATTACGGTAAATGGCGGCTTTTTTGCTAATGAATTATTAGCCATGATGGCAGCCGATATTTTTGGTCAAAATGTTGTTCAATCAGTTTATAATGAACCAAATTTTGGAGCAGTGAGCCTAATTCATCCAGTTAAGTCGTTTTTATTATCAGACCACCGTCGAACATTTTATACGGAAGATAACCATCATTTATATAATCATAGCTATGAATCATTCAAAAAAGAACTAGAAACGAACGTTTTAAAAAATAAATTTTAAAACTTACGTATATTTTTGACAGGGTTTTTATCACTTGTTACAATGAACAAAAAGATAGAATGGAGAGTAGTCATGAGTGATATTGCTGTGATAATGGGTAGTAAATCTGATTGGGATACGATGAAAGAAGCATGTGATGTCTTAGATGAACTAAATGTAACGTATGATAAAAAAATTGTGTCAGCTCACCGGACACCAGAGTTAATGTTCGCTTTTGCTCAAGAAGCAGAAAGTAAAGACTATAAAGTCATTATCGCAGGAGCAGGTGGTGCGGCTCATTTACCAGGAATGGTGGCAGCTTTAACGACGTTACCAGTGATTGGTGTACCAGTAGAATCAAAAAGTTTAAAAGGAATGGATTCACTTTTATCAATTGTTCAAATGCCAGGAGGAATTCCTGTCGCAACGACAGCGATTGGTAAACCTGGCGCTAAAAATGCCGGTTTATTAGCAGCTCAAATTATTGGCATCACAGATAAACATATTAGAGAAAATCTGCATCAATATAGACAGCAGTTAAAGAAAACTGTACTAGAAAGTGGTGACTCTTTTGATTAATCCTATCTTGCCTTCGAAAACAGTTGGTATTATTGGTGGTGGACAACTTGGTCAAATGATGGCTCAAAGTGCAAAAGAAAAAGGATTTGTTGTCGGTGTACTTGATCCTAATGACAATTGTCCAGCTGCTCAAGTGTGTGATTTTCATATTCAAGCGTCATATGATGATGTATCGGCTATTAAGAAATTAGCTAATCAATCAGATGTTTTGACTTATGAATTTGAAAATGTTGATTCTAAAGTATTAGAACCATATGACAATATAGGCAAACTCCCTCAAGGATTGAAGCTATTAAAAATATCGCAAAATAGACAATTTGAAAAAGAATTTTTAGTTCAACATAATATCCCAGTTTCTCCATTTGAAGTCATTCAGTCAGTTGACGAATTAAAAAAAGCACTTAAAGTGATTGGGTTTCCAAGTGTACTGAAAATGATCGTTGGTGGGTACGATGGAAAAGGTCAAATTGTGTTGCGTAGTGAAGATGATATAAAAGACTGTCAAAAATTACTAAAAAATGCGACATGTATTTTGGAAAAATGGGTGTCGTTTGAAAAAGAAATCTCTGTGATTATTTCAAACAATAAACGTCAAGAGATTAGTGTGTTTCCTGTGGCAGAAAATAAGCATGTGAACAATATTTTGTTTACTAGCATCGCACCAGCTAGAATCAGTGAAGCATGTGCAAAAGAGGCTATATCACTAGCCAAGCGAATTAGTAAAGAACTTGAAGCATGTGGCACAATTGCGATTGAAATGTTTGTAACTGAGACAGAAGAATTGGTAGTCAATGAAATTGCACCAAGACCACATAATTCTGGTCATTACACGATAGAATCGTGTTCAGCAAGTCAGTTCGATACACATATATTAGGAATCTGCCAATGGGCAATGCCTAATATCAAAAGTTTTAGTGATGCAGTGATGGTGAACTTAATTGGAGACGAGCAAACTAAAGCAAAACAGGTTGTCTCTGAAAAAAATAATTGGGATTTTCATTTTTATGGAAAAAAAGATGAAAAACCAGGTAGAAAAATGGGTCACATTACGATATTATCAAATAGTATTTCAGAAACATTAACAGAAATTCAAAATCAAGATATTTGGCAATAAGAAAGGAAAAGACAATGATAGAACGTTATACTCGTAAAGAAATGGGAAATATCTGGTCAGATGACAATCGTTATGCTGCATGGTTAGAAGTTGAAATTTTAGCTGCGGAAGCATGGGCAAGCTTAGGAGAAATTCCTAATGAAGATACTGTGTTGATTAGAGAGAATGCGACGTTTGATATTGATCGTATTTTAGAAATCGAACAAGAAACACGTCATGATGTTGTGGCGTTTACGCGTGCAGTTTCTGAAAGTTTAGGACAAGAGAGAAAATGGGTTCACTACGGCCTAACAAGTACAGACGTTGTTGACACGGCTTATGGTTATTTGATGAAACAAGCTAATGATATTTTACGTAAAGATTTGTCTGAGTTTCTTGAAGTAATAAAAGAAAAAGCGCTAGAGCATAAATACACCGTTATGATGGGGAGAACGCATGGCGTACACGCTGAACCAACGACATTTGGGCTTAAACTAGCATTATGGTATTCAGAAATGAAACGAAACATCGAGCGTTTTGAACATGCTGCTAGTGGTGTTGAAGCCGGTAAAATTAGTGGTGCTGTTGGAACATTTGCTAATACACCACCTGAAGTCGAAGCGTTTGTCTGTGATAAGTTAGGAATTCGCGCGCAAGAGATTTCAACGCAAGTATTGCCTCGTGACCTACATGCTGAATATATTGCAACAATTGCATTAATCGCCACAAGTATTGAAAAATTTGCGACAGAAATCAGAGGATTGCAAAAATCTGAAACACGTGAAGTCGAAGAATTTTTTGCAAAAGGGCAAAAAGGGTCTTCAGCTATGCCACATAAACGTAATCCAATCGGTTCTGAAAACATGACAGGGTTGGCTCGTGTGTTACGTGGACACGTGGTGACAGCTTATGAAAATGTGTCTTTATGGCATGAAAGAGATATCTCTCATTCATCTGCAGAACGTATTATTATTCCAGATTCAACGATTTTATTAGATTATATGTTGCAACGATTTACTAACATTGTTAAAAATTTAACAGTATTCCCTGAGAATATGAAACGTAACATGGGTGCTACGTTTGGCTTGATTTATAGTCAACGTGTGCTATTAAAATTGATTGATAAAGGGATGTCTCGTGAGGAGGCGTATGATTTAGTACAACCAAAAACAGCTATTTCTTGGGATGAACAAACTGATTTTAGACCATTACTAGAAGCTGATGAAAAAATTATGTCTGTCTTATCTAAAGAAGAATTAGACGATGCATTTGATTATAACTATCATTTAAAACATGTTGATGATTTATTTGATAGAGTAGGATTAATAAATTAATGACTGAGGTTCGCGAAATGTTTTTTCGCGGCCTTTTTATTTTGTCTAAAACCACACTAATTAGATTAAAAGCGAACGTTTTAAAGAATGTTTTGTTTTATCGTTAATAATTAATTGACGTTCAAAAAAACTCTTGTTACTATATGTTTATTAAATGAATAATGTTAATAAAATACATACAAATGTTCTCTAATGGAGAAAGGAAGGGAAGAAATGTCAGAATTTTTATATTTAGGCAAGGCTAAAAGCGTACATTCAACAGAAAAAGAAAATGAGTTAAGGTTGGTTTATCTAGATCAGGCAACGGCATTAAATGGTAAAAAGAAAGATGAAATTATTGGTAAAGGTCAATTGAATAATTCAATTAGTTCTGAAGTGTTTCGATATCTATCTTCAAAAGGAGTTGCACATCATTGGATTAAGCAACTTAGTGAGAATGAGCAGTTAGTTAAAGCTGTGACAATAATTCCGCTTGAAGTCGTCGTTCGAAACATTGCAGCAGGGAGTTTTTCAAAACGTTTTGGTATAAAAGAAGGGACGATTCTACCAAAACCAATTCTTGAGTTTTATTATAAAGACGATGACTTGGATGATCCATTTATGAATGAAGATCATATTGATTATTTAGATATTGCAACAAAAGAAGAAGTGGCTTTTATTAAAGAACAATCTTTTACAATTAATGATTGTCTAAAAGAATTGTTTTCATCCATTGGCTTGACATTAGTTGATTTTAAATTAGAGTTTGGACGAGATAGTGACGGACGCATTATTCTAGCAGATGAGGTAACACCAGATACGTGTCGTTTATGGGATGATAAGACGAATAAATCATTGGATAAAGACGTTTACCGAAAAGATACTGGAGATTTGGTGAGTGTATATAAAGAAGTTGAAAAACGATTAAACGAAAGAAAAGGAGAATAATCATGTTTAAAGTAAGAGTGTATGTAAACTACAAAGCATCCATTTTAGATCCACAAGCTGCAGTTATTGAAGGAGCTATCAAACGTTTAGGTGAAAATGGCGTATCAGATATTCGCGTGGGAAAAGTATTTGATTTTGTGATTAAAGCAGATAGCAAACAAGATGCTGAAGCAAAAGTTGATAAGATTAGTGATAATTTATTAGCTAATCCCAACATGGAGAGCTATGACTTTACTGTTACGGAGGTTAACTAATCATGGCAAAATTTGGTGTAGTAGTATTCCCTGGTTCAAATGGTGATCAAGATTTATTGTTAGCTATTCAAGATGTGATTGGTGAAGAAGCCGAATATGTTTCACACAGAGCAACTGACTTGTCAGAGTATGATGTTATTTTATTACCAGGTGGTTTTTCTTATGGTGATTACTTAAGATGTGGGGCTATTGCTAAATCAAGTCCAGTGATGGAAGCAGTAAAACAGTTTGCCAGTGAAGGAAAACTAGTTTTTGGCACATGCAATGGATTCCAAATATTAACAGAGACAGGTCTTTTACCAGGTGTTTTATTAAATAACACATCGCTGAAATTCATTTGTGCCATGCAACCATTAAAAGTGAAGAATAATCAAACAATGTTTACAAATGAATATGAACAAGATGAAATCATTACCTTACCGATTGCTCACGGTGAAGGAAATTACTACTGTGACAATGCAACTTTAAAAGAATTAAAAGAAAACAACCAAATTATTTTTACTTATGAAAAAACAAATCCAAATGGCAGTGCGGAAGACATTGCAGGCATTACAAATAAGGAAGGAAATATTATTGGTTTAATGCCCCATCCAGAACGTGCGATGGAAGATTTATTAGGTAGTTCTGATGGTAAAAAACTATTTCAATCAATCGTAAATCATTTAAGAAAGGTGACGGCATAACATGGTAAAAGCACAAACAATGACTCCAGAAGAAGTGAAAGAATCTAAGATTTATCAAGAATGGGGTTTGAAAGACTCTGAGTATGAGTACATAGCTGATTCGATTTTAGGTCGTTTACCTAACTACACAGAAACAGGTTTGTTTGCTGTCATGTGGAGTGAGCATTGTTCTTATAAAAATAGTAAACCTGTGTTAAAACATTTTCCAACATCGAACCAACATGTTTTACAAGGGCCTGGTGAAGGTGCTGGTATTGTGGATATTGGAGATGGGTTAGCTGTTGTGTTTAAAGCAGAAAGTCACAATCATCCATCAGCGGTTGAACCTTATGAAGGGGCAGCTACAGGAGTTGGTGGAATTATTCGTGATATTTTTAGTATGGGTGCTAGACCGATTGCTATGTTGAATTCTTTACGTTTTGGTGAAATTAAAACCAATCGTACTAAATATTTAATTGAAAAAGTAGTCGCGGGGATTGGTGGCTATGGTAATAGTATTGGGATACCAACTGTTGGTGGCGAGATTGCGTTTGACGCGTGTTATGAAGGAAACCCATTAGTGAATGCGATGTGTGTTGGTTTAATTAGATATGAAGACATCCAAAAAGGACAAGCAAAAGGAATTGGTAATCCAATCATGTACGTTGGAGCAAAAACAGGACGAGATGGGATTCATGGTGCAACGTTTGCGTCAGTTGAGTTTGTAGAAGGTGAAGAACAACAACGTTCTGCGGTACAAGTAGGCGATCCATTCATGGAAAAAGGCTTAATGGAAGCGTGTCTTGATTTGATTTTAAATCATTCAGATTGTTTAGTCGGAATTCAAGATATGGGTGCGGCTGGTTTGGTTTCTTCAAGTTCAGAGATGGCGTCAAAAGCTGGATCAGGATTAGAACTTTACTTAGATGACGTGCCACAACGTGAAACAGACATGACACCTTATGAAATGATGTTATCTGAGTCACAAGAAAGAATGTTACTTTGTATCAAAAAAGGAAAAGAACAACAAGTCATCGAATTATTTGAATCTTACGGTTTAGATGCTGTAACAATTGGTCATGTAACAGATGACAAGCGTTATAAATTATTTTTCCAAGGAGAAAAAGTCGCGGATATTCCTGTTGACTCGTTAGCGGAAGATGCGCCGGTGTATCATAACGAACAAGAAAAACCAAAACGCATCATTGAATTTGAAAAACAAGAAGCATATAAACCTAAAATAAAAGACTTTAAACAAACAACATTATCTCTTTTAGCTCAACCAACTATTGCGTCAAAACAATCATTATACGAAACTTATGACTCACAAGTTCGTACTAATACTGTTGTGGGTCCTGGTAGTGATGCTGCTGTCCTACGTGTAAGAGGAACACAAAAAGCTCTTGCGATGACAACTGATTGTAATGCGAGATACTTGTATTTAGATCCAAAAGAAGGCGGAAAAATGGCGGTGAGTGAAGCAGCTAGAAATATTGTGGCAAGTGGGGCAAGACCATTAGCTATTACAGACTGTTTAAACTTTGGTTCACCAGAAAAACCTGAAGGATTCTATGAGTTAGATCAAGCAGCAAGAGGAATTGCTCAAGCGTGTGAAGCATTTGATACGCCCGTTATTTCAGGTAATGTTTCGTTATACAATGAAACGAATAATCAGTCTATCTACCCAACACCTATGATAGGAATGGTTGGCGTAGTTGATGATTTATCCCATGTTACAACTCAAGATTTTAAAGAAGCATCAGATTTGATTTATGTGTTAGGTGAAACGAATGCTGATTTTTCAGGTAGCGAAATTCAAAAATTATTAACTGGTAAGATTTCAGGGACTATATCAGCTGTTGATTTAGAAGAAGAAGTGGTCATTCAAGCTAAATTATTACAAGCTATTCAATCAGGTTATGTAAAAAGTGCTCATGACTGTGCTGAAGGTGGACTATTAATTAGTGTGATTGAATCAACATTTGGAAATGGATTAGGTGTTGATATTAAGACGAACCTAGCAACAGAATTAGTGTTTGCCGAGACATCAGGACGATTCGTTGTCAGCGTGTCACCTGAATATAAAGATGCATTTGAATCTGTATTAAAGAAAGATGCTACTTTATTAGGAAAAGTGACAAATGATGGTGTGATAAAAGTTAGTACAGCCGACGATTCATTAGAATTACCAGTTGCAAAAGCCAAAGAAGTATGGGAGGAAGCAATACCATGTCTCATGAAATAAAAGGGATAAATGAAGAATGTGGTGTGTTTGGTGTATGGAACCATAAAGATGCCAGTCAAATGACTTATTATGGCTTACATAGTTTACAACATAGAGGACAAGAAGGTGCAGGGATTGTGTCATTAGAGAACAATCGCCTGCATGGTCATCGAGGATTAGGGTTATTGCATGAGGTATTTGCTAACCCTGATTTATTAACACAATTAAAAGGCCACTCTGCGATTGGTCATGTGCGTTATGGAACAAGTGGCGAGGGAGATATTATTAACATTCAGCCCTTTTTATTTCGCTTTTACAATGCTGAAATTGCATTAGCTCATAATGGAAATTTGATTAATGCTAAAACGTTACGTAAAGAATTAGAAGAAGATGGGGCTATTTTTCATTCTAATTCTGATACAGAAATCTTGATGCACTTAATTCGTCGTAGTAATAAAGACACATTCATCGACAAATTATCTGAAGCGTTGAATATTGTCAAAGGTGGGTTCGCTTATTTACTGCTAACTGATGACGCCATGTACGCGACTCTTGATCCAAATGCATTTCGACCGTTATCAGTTGGTCGTTTATCAAATGGGGCTTATGTTGTATCAAGTGAAACGTGTGCTTTAGATACAATTGGTGCAAAGTTTGTCAGAGATGTCGAACCTGGTGAAATTATTGAGATTAGCGATAACGGATTAAAAAGCTACCGGTACACTGATGAGACGATGTATTCAATTTGTTCAATGGAGTACATTTACTTTGCACGACCTGATTCAAATATTAAAGGAATTAATGTTCACTCTGCTCGTAAACGCATGGGAAAAACACTAGCTAAAGAACATCCAGTTGAAGCAGATATGGTCATTGGTGTGCCTAATAGTTCTCTTTCAGCGGCTAGTGGGTATGCTGAAGCAAGTTCTATTCCTTATGAAATGGGATTAGTAAAAAACCAATATGTCGCTAGAACGTTTATTCAACCAACACAAGAACTGCGAGAAGAAGGTGTTAGATTAAAACTGTCTGCTGTTCGGGGTGTTGTGGAAGGAAAACGTGTGATTTTAGTGGATGATTCAATCGTTCGTGGGACGACATCAAAACGTATTGTTCGTTTGTTAAAAGAAGCTGGTGCAAAAGAAGTTCATGTTAGAATATCATCACCTCCATTAGCATATCCATGTTTTTATGGGATTGATATTCAAACAAAAGAAGAATTAATTGCTGCAAATTATTCAACAGATAAAATGAGAGAAATTATTGAAGCTGATTCGTTAGAATTTTTAACTGAAGAAGGATTAATTAACTCGATAGGATTAAAGTTAGATGCCCCTTATAACGGGTTATGTATGGCGTATTTCAATGGTGATTACCCAACACCTTTATATGATTATGAATACAGAGAAAACAAGGAGGACTAATATGTCAACAGCATATGAAAAATCAGGAGTCAATGTTGAAGCAGGATATGAAGTCGTAGAAAGAATTAAAGCTCACACAAAACGAACTGAACGCTTAGGTATGATGAGTGCATTAGGTGGATTTGGTGGCTGTTTTGATTTAAGTCAGTATCATGTGAAAGAGCCTGTCCTTGTTTCTGGAACAGATGGTGTGGGAACAAAATTAATGGTTGCCATTGAAGCAGACAAACATAACACAATTGGGATTGATTGTGTTGCCATGTGTGCAAACGACATTTTAGCTCAAGGAGCGGAACCTTTGTTCTTTTTAGATTAT
Source organism: Vagococcus martis (assembly GCF_002026305.1). NCBI lineage: Bacteria > Bacillati > Bacillota > Bacilli > Lactobacillales > Enterococcaceae > Vagococcus > Vagococcus martis. Next base: position 1,939,782 of record NZ_MVAB01000001.1, read on the forward strand.
ATTGCTACAGGAAAAACCTATCCTGAAAAAATCGAAAAAATTGTTGAAGGTGTAGCTAATGGCTGTGTGGAATCTAAAATGGCTTTAATTGGTGGCGAAACAGCTGAGATGCCTGATATGTATGGTGAAAACGATTATGATTTAGCTGGATTTGCGGTGGGATTGGCAGAAAAATCAGAATTAATCGATTCATCGACTATTTCTGAAGGTGATGTGTTAATCGGTATTGCATCAAGTGGGATTCATTCAAATGGTTTTTCACTAGTCAGACAAATTTTATTTAAAGATAATGATTTTTCTTTAGATACAGTCTTAGATGAGTTAAATGGAAAAACTTTAGGTGATGTGTTATTAACGCCAACAAAACTCTATATAAAAAGTGTTTTACCATTAATTAAAATGCAAAAAATTAAAGGTATTGCTCATATTACGGGTGGAGGCTTCTATGAAAATATTCCTAGAATGTTACCAGATAATATATCAGCCACTATAACAAAAGGCACGTGGCCGGTACTACCTATTTTTGATTGTTTACAAAAACTTGGAAATATCAGCGAAAAAGATATGTTTAGTACATTTAATATGGGAATTGGTATGGTGCTGGCAGTTGATAAAACAGATGCTCAGACAGTTGTAGATTATATCAATGCTCATGATGAACATGCTTATACAATTGGACAAGTTGAACTAGGTGCGACAGGATCTGTTCACATTAAAGGAGAGAGTCGATGAGATTTGCCATTTTTGCTTCAGGAAACGGATCAAATTTTGAAGCAATAGTTAAAGCGAGTCAACAAGGAAATATTGCGGGAACATTGGTCTGTTTATTTTGTGATAAAAAAGATGCCTACGTGATTGAACGAGCAAAAAAGTATGACGTGCCTTATTTTGTGATGGAAAAAAAGGCGAATCAGACAAAAGAAGCGTATGAACAAAATATTTTGACGATGCTAGAAAATGAAGACATAGATTTCATTGTGTTAGCAGGCTATATGAAAATTATCGGCCCAACACTATTGAATCAATATAAAAAGAAAATCATTAACTTGCATCCATCCTTATTACCAAAATATCCGGGAAATAAAAGCATAAAAGAAGCATATGATAGTACTGATGAAAAGACTGGTGTGACGATTCATTTAGTTGATGAAGGTGTGGATACTGGCCCCATTATCTATCAAGAAAGTGTAGCGATTAACCGCGAGCTTTCTTTAGAAGAATTTGAGGAAGAGATGCATCAATTAGAGCATCATGTATTACCAATTATTTTAAATCAATTTATCTTGGGGGAATTTAAGAATGTCTAAAAAGCGTGCACTCATTAGCGTTTATGATAAAACTGGTGTAGCAGATTTTGCAAAAGAGTTAGTTAAGTTAGGATATGACATTATTTCAACAGGCGGCACAAAACGAATACTTGAATCTGAGGGAATTAAGTGTTTGAGTGTGGAAGAAGTAACGAAGTTTCCAGAGATGCTTGATGGACGAGTAAAAACACTGCATCCATTTATTCATGGAGGATTATTAGCTAGACGTGATAATCCAGAACACATGAACACATTAAAAGAGCACAAAATAGAGACAATTGATTTAGTGTGTGTCAATTTGTATCCATTTAAAGAAACCATTGCTCAACCCAATGTGACACAAAATGAAGCGATTGAACAAATTGATATTGGTGGCCCGAGTATGTTACGAAGTGCCGCGAAAAACTTTGCTAGTGTGACGGTTGTTGTTGATAATAGTGATTATGAGATTGTTTTAAACGAATTGAGTGAAGCAGGGGACACAACACTTAAAACAAGGCAATCATTAGCAGCAAAAGTATTTGCAACGACATCAGACTATGATGCAAGCATCGCTAATTACTTATCAGAAGAAAATGATGAAAAAGGGTTACCGAACCAATTGTCACTAAACTATACAAAAGTCGATACTTTAAGATATGGTGAAAACAATCATCAAAAAGCGTATTTCTATCAATCAGATGATAATAAATCAGAAATTGGAATAGGAACAGCAAAACAATTACATGGGAAAGAATTATCTTATAACAACTATAAAGATACTAATGCAGCGATACATTTAGTCAAAGAATTTGATGAACCAACAGTGGTTGCTGTGAAACATATGAATCCGTGTGGTGTTGGTTTTGGAAAAACGATACATGAAGCTTACAATCTAGCTTATGAAAGTGATCCGATTTCGATTTTTGGTGGCGTACTAGCTTTTAATCGTGAAATTGATGCTGATTTGGCTGAAAGTTTAAATCAATTGTTTTTAGAAATTATTATTGCCCCAAGTTTTACAGCTGACGCTTTAGAGATATTAGAGAAAAAGAAAAATCGTCGTTTGCTTCAATTAGACACAACGAAACCAAACCAATCTGAGTGGGAATTAGTTAGTGTTTCAGGTGGGTTACTAGTACAAGAATCTGACACTGAAATTGATGATGAGACAGAATGGACAGTTGTTACGGAGACATTACCAACAGCTGAAGACATTGATGCATTAAAAAAAATGTGGCTAGTGGTTAAATCTGTAAAAAGTAATGCGATTGTTGTGGGTAACGCTCGCCATACATTAGGTATTGGTGCTGGACAAATGAATCGTGTCGGTTCAGTAAAATTAGCAGTAGATCAAGCAGGTGATTTAGCAAAAGGAGCTGTATTAGCTAGTGATGCGTTCTTCCCAATGCCTGATAGTGTGGAATACGCAGCAAAACATGGGATAAAAGCAATCATACACCCAGGTGGTAGTGTGAAAGACCAAGAATCAATTGATGTAGCAAATGAGTATGGTATTGCAATGATTGTCACTGGAACAAGACATTTCAAACATTAAGAGGAGAAGACTTGATGAAAAGAAAACTATTGGTAATTGGTAGTGGTGGACGCGAGCATGCGATTGGTAAAAAATTATTACAAAGTCCACTAGTTGAAACAGTCTATTGTTTACCGGGAAACGCAGGAATGGTCATAGATGGGATTCAGTTAGTAGATGGAAACGAAAGTGATCAAGAATTTATTGCATCATTTTGTCAGGAGAAAGAGATTAGTTGGGTATTTGTCGGACCTGAAGTGCCTTTAATAGATGGATTAGTCGATTTTTTAGAGACAAAAGGGATTAAAGCGTTTGGACCTAAAAAAAATGCAGCCATTATTGAAGGTTCAAAAGATTTTGCAAAACAACTAATGGCAAAATATGATATTCCAACGGCAAATTATGAAACATTTACCGATAGAGATGATGCAATTGCCTATTTATCAACACAGGAATTACCGATTGTCATCAAAGCAGATGGATTAGCTGCAGGTAAAGGTGTTGTGATTGCAGAAACCATTGAAGAAGCAACACAAGCTGTTGATGATAATTTATTAAATAATGTTTTTGATAGTGAAGAACCTAAAATTGTGATTGAAGAGTTTTTAGTTGGTAAGGAATTTTCTTTATTGTCATTTGTGGGAGAATCTTTTGTGTATCCAATGGTTGCAGCGAAAGACCACAAAGCAATTTTTGATGGAGACAAAGGACCAAATACTGGTGGGATGGGTGTATACAGTCCAGTACCATATGTGACAGATTCAGTGTATCAAGAGTCACTATCAAAAATAGTTTACCCGACAGTAGACGCAATGAAAAAAGAAGGAAGAACTTTCCAAGGGATTTTATATACTGGATTAATCATTACAAAAGATGGTCCGAAAGTCATTGAATATAATGCTCGATTTGGAGATCCTGAAACACAAGTATTACTTGAGAGATTAGAAACAGATTTAGTTGAAGTAATCGAATCTATTTTTGATGATAAATCAATAGAAGTTTCTTGGAAAGATACTGGATTTGACTTAGGTGTTGTTGTCTCTGCAAAAGGGTATCCAAATAGTTATGAAAAAGGAAGGCCTTTACACATTGATACAACGAATAAAGAAGTGAACCTTTTCTTTGCAGGAGTTGCAAGTAAAAATGATTCTCTTGTCTCAAATAGTGGCCGAGTATTTATGGCTGAAAGTAGTGGAGCAACACTCGAAGAAGCGAGAGGAAAAGTATATGGTTGGTTATCTGAGCAACAGTTAACTGATTTTTATTATCGAACAGATATTGGAAAATAAAACAAGCTGACTAGGACTATCTTAACCTGGTCAGCTTGTTTTATTATTTTAACTTATTGCCAAAAACACTAATTAATCCGCCACCCAAATTATTATTAGTATAGGGATAATTTGTGATAGTCAGATACAATTCACCGGTTTCTTTTGATAACTGTCCACTTATAGCTAATGGAGTAAGTGACGCTCTTAAATCAGAAACGACACGTGGTAAGTAGCTGTTATTCTCAAGAGTTGTTTTAGCTTTTGTTAGTATCGCTTTTTCATTTTTGGGAATTTCTTTAAGTATCAGCTTATCAATACAACATATAAACTCCTTGTTAGACATTTGTTTTTGCATGAAATATCCTCTTTTCGTTTTTATGATAATATTACGACATGTTTTACTCTGTGTAGTAATAAAAGTTATTATTCTAGCCGTTTGTCAATAATGGAACGTAGTACTTTTTCTCTTAACTCAAGCGAATCAACATTATACTTAATTTCATATCCTTTAATTAGTAAATCACAAATATATAATTGGGACATTTTACCGGCAATTGATCCTCCATCTAAAAATTCATCAACAGTTGTTTGAAGTACAACATCTGCTAATTGAGCGATTGGTGATAATAAATAATTTGTAATAGCAATAATTGTTGCCTGATTTTGTTTCGCGATTTTTAAAGAATCATAGGTGTCCTTAGTCTTACCAGAAAGAGATAATCCAATCACCAAATCTTCTTTGGTTAGTAATGAGGCAATTTGTGCTTGTAAATGGGGATCAATACTTGCATTAGATTGAAGGCCAACTCTTAAAAACATAGATTCTAAATCATTGGCTGTATTCCCGCTTGATCCCATGCCAAAAATATGAATGTTTTTGGCCGAACTTAGAAGATTAATGGCTGTATCTAAAGCATGATTATCTAATATCTTTTCTGTCATTTTTAACGTATGAGCCAAATTAGTAGCAAAATCACTGTAGAAAAAGGTCGAATTATTTTGTTTTTTTTTGTTGGTGAAGTCTTCTTTAGCAATTTCTATTTTTAAGTCAGTAAAGCCAGAAAATCCTAATTTTTGACAAAATCGAATTATTGTAGCGTCTCCAACACCTGTTTCTTGTTTGACTTCACTCATTGTAGAATGGATAATTTTTTCATTAGTGGTTGTAATATAATCAGCAATTTTTTTCTCTGATTTAGTTAATGTTTCGTAATGATCCTGCAATAGCTGTTTAAAGCTCATAATAACCCTCCGTCAATATAGTTACTGTTATAAGTATACGATAAAAAAAATAAATTGACTAATCTATTTACATTTATGAAAACGTATGCTAAATTAATTTTGGAGAATAAATCCGAAATAAATTAAAAACGGAGCGAAAGTGGAGTATGAAGAAAGAAGAATTTTTATCGCAAATTCATAAAGGCTTAATTGTTTCCTGTCAAGCATTACCGGGAGAACCCCTATATACTAAAGAAGGTGGTGTAATGCCTTTATTGGCTTTAGCAGCAAAGGAAGCTGGAGCAGTTGGAATCAGAGCAAATTCAGTTAGAGATATTCAACAGATTAAAGAAAAAGTTGATTTGCCAGTCATTGGTATTATTAAGCGAGATTACTTACCTGAGAAACCTTTTATCACAGCAACTATGAAAGAGGTAGATGAATTAGTAGAAACAGGTGTAGAGGTTATTGCTTTAGACTGTACGTTAAGACAACGTCATGATGGCTTAACGATTAATGAATTTATTAAACAAATAAAAGAAAAATATCCACAACAACTATTTATGGCAGATATCGCTACATTAGAAGAGGGGATAAATGCCCATAAAGCAGGGATTGATTTTATTGGGACAACACTTTGTGGCTATACAGAAGAGAGTAAGGATATGGTCGTACCAAATGATGATTTAATTAAATCATTGATTGAATGCGGAGCTAATGTAATAGCTGAAGGACAAATACATACACCAGAAGTAGCAAAACGTATCATGGATTTAGGCGTGAGTGGCCTAGTCGTTGGTGGTGCAATTACACGTCCAAAAGAGATAGCAACTCGTTTTATTAACGAATTAAATAAGGAGGAAAACTAATATGTTTAAAAAATTCTCTCAATTGGGTAGAGCATTTATGTTACCAATATCGATTTTACCAGTAGCAGGGTTGTTACTTGGTTTAGGTGGTGCGTTAACAAATGAAAGTGCTGTGGCTGCCTATCCATTTTTAAATCAAGGTTGGTTACAAACGATATTGACTGTGATGAGTTCAGCAGGAAATGCCGTATTTGCTAACTTAGCATTAATTTTTGCTATTGGTATTTCTGTTGGGTTAGCTAAGGGAGACAAAGGAACAGCTGGATTAGCTGGTGGTGTAGCCTTTCTAGTTTATACAGCAACTATTAGTGGATTATTACAATTATTTTCAGCAGAAGGTGCCACGATTGATACAGGGGTTGTTGGGTCAATCGTTATAGGTGTCACTGTTGCTACGCTACATAATAAATATCGTAAAATTCAATTACCACAATTTTTAGGTTTTTTTGGTGGGTCAAGGTTTATTCCAATCGTTTCATCTTTTGCTGCAATTATTATAGGTAGTTTCTTTTATATTATTTGGCCACCAATTCAAGATGCGTTAGTTGTCGCAGGAAATCACATTGCTGATATGGGAAGTATCGGAACGTTTTTCTACGGGTTCTTATTACGTTTAACTGGTGCAGTTGGACTACATCATACGATTTACCCAATGTTTTGGTATACCTCTCTTGGTGGTAGTGAAGTTGTGGCAGGTCAAACGATTTCAGGTGCACAAAATATCTTTTTCGCTCAGTTAGCTGATCCTCAACATACAGGATTATTTACTTATGGAACTCGATTCTTTGCAGGTCGTTTTATTACAATGATGTTTGGGTTACCTGCTGCTTGTTATGCTATGTATCGTGCTATTCCGAAAGCTAATAGGGAAAAAAATGGCGGATTATATTTTAGTGGAGCTTTGACATCGTTTTTGACAGGTATTACAGAACCAGTTGAATACATGTTCTTATTTGTTGCACCATGGTTATACGTCATTCACGCATTTCTGGATGGATTAGCCTTTTACTTTGCTGATATTTTAAATATTCGTATAGGTAATTCTTTTTCCGGTGGATTAATCGACTTTTTATTATTTGGTTTACTTCAAGGCGAAGATAAAACAAATTGGATAAAAGTAATTCCTTTAGGGTTGTTATGGGCAGTTATATACTACTTAGTCTTCACTGTATGCATTAAAAAATTCCATGTAGCCATTCCAGGAATGGAAGAAGCAAGTAGTACGTTAAATGAAGCTGATGTAGTGGATAAAAATAGTACATTGCATGAAGAAGCGGTACAAATTATTGAAATTTTAGGAACTGAAGAAAACATCGAATCTGTTACTGCTTGTGCAACACGCTTGAGAGTTTCTGTGAAAGATAGTCAAAAAGTTCAAGTAGAGGTGTTCAAAACGCTAGGAGCTACAGCTGTATTTGAAGTTCAAGGTGGAATACAAGCTGTTTATGGTGGTAAAGCCGATTTGTTAAGTCAAGAAATTAATCAAATTTTAGGATTAGATGAATAAATTTATTTTTAGCCGAATAAATGAGTGAATAGCGAGAATAATTGAGGTGATATAAATGTTTAAGATGTTTCAAAAGAAAGAAAAAACAATGCCGATTTATGCTGTAGCAACAGGTAAATTAATTGAATTAGCTGAAGTGTCTGATGAGATGTTTTCTCAAAAGTTGATGGGAGATGGTTTTGCAGTTTTACCAACAGATGGGAATGTGTCATCACCTATAGATGGAAAAGTAATGTCTGTTTTTCCAACGAAACATGCTATCACATTGGAAACAAATGATGGCTTAGAGTGTTTAATTCATATGGGGGTTGATACGGTTGAATTAAACGGAGAACCATTTACTATCCATGTTCAGGAAGGGGATAATGTATCTTCAGAGACGAGATTAGCAACTATCGATTTAGATAAACTAAAATCAGCAAGTAAACATGCAGATATTATCGTTGTTTTTCCAAATTATGCCGAAAAAATTAAATTAATGACAATGAACACGTTAAAGCAAGTTGTTTCAACAGATCAAATAGGCAAGCTAATTTTAAAATAAATTTGTTTTATTCATGGCTCTATAAAAGTAATGAATCAAATAAAGAAATGGTATATCTAGCACACTAAGAGTTAAGTGAATCATTCTGACTTTTAGTGTGTTTTTTTAATTAGAGACTTCTTTTTTTTCGATAGAAATTAATTAATCGTAACGGATGAAATATCATTAAAAATAGCGTATAATAGCAATTGACGTAGAGTGCCTAGGAGCCTCTATTTTTTTTGAAAGGAAGAAACTATGTTTAATCAATATAAACCGACATGGATGGTAGATAAAATTTACAATATTACGCCTGCGCAATTGAAGTCAAAAGGAATTGATGCAGTGTTGACTGACTTAGACAACACTTTAATTGCTTGGAATAATCCTGATGGAACGCCTGAGTTATTGGAATGGATTAAAAGTATGAAAGAAGCTAATATTCCAGTGATTGTCGTGTCTAATAATAAAGCATCACGAATTGAACGAGCTGTTAATTCGCTAGGTCTTGATTATGTGTCACGAGCAATGAAACCTTTTAACAAAGGATTTAAGGAAGTTGAAAGACGCTATAATTTACCGAATAAACATCTAGTGATGATTGGTGACCAGTTGATGACGGATATTAAAGGAGCTAATAGTGCTGGTATTCGTACTATATTAGTAAAACCGATTGTTGAAACCGACGCTTGGAACACCCAGTTTAATCGTGCGATGGAAAAGAAAATAATGTCTTATTTATTAAAAAAACATCCAGATATGAAATGGAGGACGTCATTGAATGACTGATGAACTAAAATGTATAGGGTGTGGCTCAACTATACAAACTGAAGATGCAAATAAAATAGGTTATACACCTCAATCTGCTTTAGACAAAGGAATGGAATCTGGTGAGTTATATTGTCAAAGATGTTTTCGTTTAAGACATTATAATGAGATTCAAGATGTGGATTTAACGGACGCTGATTTCTTAGCCTTGTTAAATAAAATTGGTGACACAGATGCATTAATTGTAAATGTTGTTGATATCTTTGATTTTAACGGTAGCTTAATTCCAGGCCTACACCGTTTTGCAGGAGATAATCCCGTGTTATTAGTAGGAAATAAAGCAGACATATTACCTAAGTCTTTGAAGAAACCCCGTTTAATTCAATGGATGAAAGAACGTGCTCATGAAGCTGGTTTACGTCCAATAGACGTGACGTTAACTAGTGCAAAACGCAAACAGGATATTCAGGAGTTTTTAGAATTAATAGACAAATATCGTGATGGACGAGATGTTTACATCGTTGGTGTGACAAATGTTGGTAAGTCAACATTGATTAATGAAATTATCAGACAATCAGCAGGAGTTGATAATGTCATTACAACGTCTCAATTTCCTGGAACGACACTTGACTTGATTGAGATTCCATTTGAAGATGGTAGTTGTTTAATAGATACACCTGGTATTATTCATCGTCATCAAATGGCACACTATTTAGGGAAAAAAGATTTACGTTTGGTATCACCAACTAAAGAAATCAAACCCAAAGTGTATCAGTTAAATGCAGGACAAACACTCTTTTTAGGTGGTCTTGCTCGTTTTGATGTGATTCAAGCTGAAAAGATGGGCTTTATTGCTTATGTATCTAACGATTTAATGATTCATCGTACAAAACTTGAAACAGCGACAGAGTTTTATAAAAAACATGTCGGTGGATTGTTACAACCACCTAGAGAAGATGAAGTAGAAGAATTTCCAGAGCTTGTTCGGTTTGAATTCTCTGTAAAAGAAAAGACAGATTTAGTATTTGCTGGACTTGGTTGGGTTACTATACCAAAACCATGTGTCATTGCAGGATGGGCACCAAAGGGCGTTGATGTTATCATCAGAAAAGCCTTGATTTAAGAAAGAGGGATAAAACATATATGGAATTACGTGGAAAACAAAAAAGATTTTTAAGAAGTCAAGCACATCACTTAGATCCAATCGTACAAATTGGTAAAAATGGCTTAACTGATACAGTATATGATCAGGTAGATGATATTTTAGAAAGACGTGAATTGATTAAAATAACGTTATTACAAAATACTGATGAAGATATTCAAGACGTTGCTTGGCGTATGGAAGAAGAACTTGATTGTGCGGCTGTTCAAATAATTGGACGCATTATAGTTCTATTTAGACCTTCTTCAAAAGAAAAATACCAAAAATTATCACCTCTTGTCAGAAAAATGTAGGAGTAGAGCTATGTCAACTCATGTAGATAACCATACAATCGTACACGAAAAAACTGAAATGATTAATGAGCCAAGAAAACGAGTTGGGATGTTAGGTGGAGGGTTTAATCCAGTTCATCTAGGGCATTTGGTGATGGCTGAACAGGTGTATGCCCAACTAGCTTTAGATGAGTTTTATCTCATGCCAACTTATCAACCACCACATGTTGACAAAAAGACAGTGATTGATGCAAGCCACCGAGTTGCCATGTTAGAATTAGCAACAAAATCAAATCCTCATCTTAAGGTTGAATTAGAAGAAGTATATCGTGAAGGAAAAAGTTATACGTTTGATACGATGGAGTCTTTAATTGCAAAAAATCCAAATACGGATTATTATTTTGTTATAGGCGGAGATATGGTTGACTACTTACCAAAATGGTATAAAATTGATGAGTTAATGAAGATGATTCAATTTGTTGCGATTAAAAGGAGTGGTTTTCCACAAACATCTGATTACCCATTAATATGGGTCGATTCTCCAAGGATGGATATCAGCTCTTCTTTGATACGACAAAATATTCAAAGAGGATGCCCAATTAAGTATTTAGTACCTGATAACGTGATTGACTATATACAAAAAAAGGATTTGTATCGCCATGACAACTGAGTTAGTTTATAGCAAACAATATACTGATTTAACTCGTGAAGACTTAATGCAAAAAGTATCTGAACAAATGTCTGATAAACGATTTCAGCATGTGTTACGAGTAGAAAAAAAAGCATTGGAATTAGCGAATAACTATCAAATTGATAAAGAAAAAGCAAGTATCGCAGCGTTAACTCATGATTACGCAAAGGAAAGACCTGATGAAGAGATGATGGATATCATCCAAAACGAAGGTTTTTCTCGTGAATTATTGGAATATGGAAATGCGATATGGCACGGTATACTAGGTGCTTATCTGGTCAAAACAGAATTAGGTATAGCTGACCAAGAGATTCTTGATGCGATAATGTTACATACGACTGGCGCTAAAGAGATGAGTGATTTGGCTAAGGTGATTTATGTGGCGGATTATATTGAGGATGGTCGTGATTTTCCTGGTGTTGTCGAGGCAAGAGAAAGTGCAGAAAGAAGTTTAGATGAAGCTGTTTCATATGAGACATATAACACCTTAACTTATTTATTAAAAAGTAAAAAGAAAATATACCCAAAAACATTAGAAACATACAATTATTGGGTTGTAAGTCATTAGGAGGGATTCATTATTAATAGTGAGCAGATTTTAGAATTAGTAGTAAAGGCAGCAGATGACAAACGTGCAGAGGATATCGTGGGATTAGATGTATCAAAGGTGTCTCTTTTAGCAGATTATTTCGTGATTTGTCATGGGAATAGTGATAAGCAAGTATTAGCAATTGCAAAAGAAATTATTGACGAAGCGTATAAACATGAGGTTGATGTGAGACGTGTTGAAGGAAAAGAGTCAGCTCGTTGGATTTTAATTGATTTAGGTGATGTCATTGCACATATTTTCTACGGAGAAGAACGTGAATTTTATAATCTAGAAAAATTATGGTCAGATGCACCACTTGTTAATATCGATCATATGGTAGTTAGCTAATGACAATTTATAAAACGTTCGCTAAGATTTATGATGAGGTCATGGACGAAACGTTATATGAAGATTGGTTGAATTTTACAATGCGTCATATTGGCGAGTCACAAAAAAATATTTTAGAACTTGCGTGTGGTACAGGCATATTATCTGTTGAATTAGCCAATATCGGTCATCAGGTGACAGGCCTTGATTTGTCTGAAGAGATGATTGAATTAGCGAAAGAACGAACAACAGAAGCTGATGACTTGTTATCTTTTGAAGTTGGAGATATGCTAGATTTGAAGAAAACAAATCAGTATGATATGGTGACGTGTTTTTCAGATTCGTTGTGTTACATGCCAGATGAAGAAGCAGTTCAGACTGTTTTTAATGAAGTGAATCGTGCGTTGAAATCAGGTGGGATATTTTTATTTGATGTTCATTCTATTTTTAAAATGGAGCATGAATTTCCAGAATATAGTTATCATTATCAAACGGATGAATTTGCTTTTTTATGGGAAAGTTATCCAGGAGATGTGCCTTATAGTATTGAACACTTTTTGACGTTTTTTGTAAAAGAAACAGAAGAAGAGGACATCTTTAAACGCTATGATGAACTGCATGAAGAACGTACTTATTCAATCGAAACATATGAAAAAATGCTTTCTAAATCAGGGTTTACTGATATTAAAGTCGTCGCTGACTTTACAGATAACAAACCAAATGACGAAAGTACACGTTGGTTTTTCATTTGTCAAAAATAATTATGTAGCTTAGAGACTCGTTCTCTGAGCTATTTTAATACGTTGGGAGTAGTTTGATGAGGTTAACAAGTTGCGGTGTTATTGTAGAGTATAACCCATTTCATAATGGACATATCTACCATTTGAAAGAGGCAAGGAAAAAGTCAGAAGCAGATGTGTTAGTAGCAGTCATGAGTGGTAATTTTTTGCAACGAGGAGAACCAGCTATCATAGATAAATGGCAAAGAGCAGAAACCGCCCTACATAATGGAGCTGATTTAGTCATAGAGTTGCCCTTTGCATATGCAGTACAGTCAGCAGATTACTTTGCAAAAGGTGGTGTTAAGTTGCTTCATAGTTTAAATGTGGAGTCACTTTGTTTTGGAACAGATTTAACACAATCAATGGATTATGAATTATTTGGTCAAACGTATGTGGAAAAAGAGAAACTTATTAATCAACGATACCAAGAAATAAAAAATAATGGACAGAGTTATCCGCAACAAATGACACAAATTTATAGGGAGTTATTGCAACAAGTTCCACTTGATTTTTCATCACCAAATCATATTTTAGGGATGGCTTATGCCAAAGAAAATGCAAGGTATGCTAATCCAATGTCGCTCATTCCTATTACTAGACAAGGTTCCGGTTATCATGATGAAACCATAAAATCACAAGAGTTTTCCAGTGCAACAGCTATCAGGCAACGTGTTTTAGAAAAAGATATGACAAGTATTTCTCACACAGTACCAAGTGAAACACGTGACTTTTTAGAAAATACTGACTTACATTCTTGGGAGGACTATTGGCCATTATTAAAGTATCATTTGTTAAATCACTCTTTTGAAGAATTATCTGATACTTATCAACTAAGTGAAGGAATAGAGTATCGATTGAAAGAATCGGTAAAAAAAGCGGCTAGCTTTTCAGATTTTATGTCTCTTGTTAAAACGAAACGGTACACATGGACAAGATTACAACGTTTAGCTACCTATTTGTTGTTAAATGTAAGAGAAAAAGAAATCCATGATGCTTGGCAAAATTCTTATTTAAGAGTTTTAGGGTTCACTGAAAAAGGTCGTCAATTTTTAAATCAAGAAAAAAATCATGCTACTTTGCCTATTGTGACAAAAATTGATCAAAAGAATGAGAAGCAGTTATCGTTGGACATTCGAGCAGGACAAATTTATCAGTTAGCTCAACAACATCAGCATAAAGAGCAGGATTATTACCGCTCGCCAATTTATTTGAAAGGGGAAACGTCATATGAAAGTTATACTTCATATCCATGATTTAATTATGTGGTCTACTTGTTTAGCAAATGTAAATAATTTGCTTGAAGCAAGTGAGGATGACGAGATAAAAAATATTGAAGTGGTAGCCAATGGACCAGCAATTAAAGGTTATCTGGATCAAGATATTTGTCAAAAAATTGACAGATTGCAACAAAACAGAGGGATTGTATTTTCTAGTTGTGCTAAGGCAATGTCAAATCAGGATGTGGCAAAAGAGAGTTTGTTAGCCAATGTTCAAGTTGTTGCATCAGGGGTTTACCGATTAGTTAAGCTACAACAACAAGGGTACTTATATATAAAAGTGTAGCCATGGATTTATTTCCATCGCTACACTTTTTAGTTTATTGGTAGATGTCTTTGATGACACCAGTTTAATAATTGATTATCTAATACAATTGATTTATCTTTTATAGACTGAATATTTTTTGCCCCAACTAAAGTCATTAAATGAGTGAGTTCCTGTTTAAACCGGTTGATTTGGCTAATTGTTTCCTGCGTCCCTTTAGTTAAAATCAGGTGGAGAAATTCTCCAGATAATCCAACAGCCGAAGCCCCAAGCCCAAAACATTTTAGCATCTCAAGGGGTGTTCTAATACCACCTGAGGCAATGAAGGTTGCTTTATCTTGATACATTTTAGTTTCAAGTAATGATTCAGCTGTTGTTTGTCCCCAATCATAGAGATAAGCATATTCTTTTAAGTCACGGCGTTCATTTTCAATTTCGATAAAATTAGTTCCGCCTTTTCCTGCAACATCAATGATGGTTACACCGACATCAGTTAATTGTTTGATAGTTTCTTTTGATATACCAAACCCAACTTCTTTGACAATAACAGGAACAGATAAAGAATTAACGATTGCTTCTATATTCGTTAACCAGTCAGAAAAATCACGATCTCCTTCAGGCATGACTAACTCTTGTGGCGTATTAAGATGAAGTTGTAGAGCATTTGCCTCAATCATCTCAACTGCCCGTTTAGCATTATCAACTGAATGGTGTGCTCCTAGATTAGCAAATAAAATGCCATTCGGATTCGTTTTTCTCACAATCTCAAAAGATTCTTTATACTGAGGCTCTTTTAAGGCAATACTAATTGATCCAAGAGCCATAGCTAAATTAGTATTTCGGGCAACTTCAGCTAAATTTTTATTGATGATGGTTGCTTTATCACTACCACCAGTCATCGCATTGATAAAAAATGGCGTGTCTAGTTCAATATCTCCTAGAGTTGTTTTTAAACTAACGTTGTTTACTGACATTTCAGAAAGAGATTGATGGACAAATCTAACACCATCAAGACCATTTGTTTTTGGTGAATTATATTGCATTTCAGCATAATGGATGTGTTGATCTTTTCGATTCCAAGATGTATTCATTCACTAAGCCTCCGCTTTAATTGATTGATGTGTGGTATTTGGCGTACGGTAAACTTTTAAAGGCAAATTCGTTATACCGTGTGTTTCCCATTGTGCCAACATAGAGGATGCATCGTCTTCTTTTTTAAATAGTACGATACCACAATCACCGCCACCAGCACCTGATGATTTAGCAGCGCCACCGAATTCTTCTGCACTTTGACATAAGCTTAATAATGCTTCAGTTTCGATATCAACGCCACTTTTTTGAGCAAGAGATGTTAAAAGAGAACGATTTAAACGGATTCCTTCTTGAAATTGTTCGATATTGCTTTGTTTAAATGCTTCAATCAAATCAGTGACACAGTCTGCACTTTTTTTAAGAAAGTCACGGTAAAAGCCATTCATTTCATGTTGTTCATCATTCATTGTATCAACAAGTAATGTAGTAGAAGCTGGTGTTCCAGTCCAACCAATATATAAATCTAAATTAGTTGGTGCTTCAAGTGGTTCAATCATTAATTTTGGCCATTTTTCTTTTAATAAATCGATTAAACTAATGGCTTTATTCGCTAAGCGTTCCAGTACCCAATCTTTTTCAAAGCATGAGTAAGCAACCCATCCTTCAAAAGAACTAGCTGCCAAATCACCAAAAGAGCCATTGCTATGCAGTGAAAGATGAGTGATAGCTGATAATTTATAAAGTAGTTCAGCATCATAATCAATCTTATAAAATTGTAAAATAGCTTTAATTGTCGCAATCGTCACAGCACCACTAGAGCCTAATCCGTATTTACGACCGTCTTTATTGTCTAATTCACTTTCAATGGTTAAATCAAAATATTTTAGCGGTAAACCTAATTCTTTTAAGTACGATTCAACAATCGTGACAGAACCCGCGATATAAGAAAAAGGATTATCACGCTCATCCATATAAAATTTACCATTTTTTCGTGTCCAAGGAATTGAAATACCGTTTGAATAAGATGAACGGATACTTCCTTGTTTGTCTGCGGGCTTTAGCGTTACAGTAATGAATTGATCTAGTGCAACGATTAGCGCAGGATTTCCAGGTTCTAACACAGCATATTCTCCTGCTATATACAATTTTCCTGGTGCACTTGCTTTAATCAAAAAAATCTCCCCTTTAGTAACTCCATTCTTCGTCAGTTAATTCTCTGATGCCTTCTCCCACTTTTGAGCAAATTAACTGATCATTTGTGAAACTTTCTTCTAATTTGTTTAAGATGTCAGACATTTGTGATTGTCTACATAATACTTTTACATTCGGTCCAGCGTCCATTGTAACATAACAAGGGATGCCATTGTTACGAATTTCTTTAACTTTATTGATTGCTTTAACACTATCTGGTTCCCAATAAGAAATAGGAGGAGTTGCCCCAAGCATGGTGGCATGCATTTTCATTCCATTAGATTCAGTAATTTCTCCCAATCTGATAAAATCTTTTTCGTTGATGGCTTGTTTGATGTCGATTAAATCCTTTTTAGCTTCTGTAACCCATACTGGATAGAAAGGAGATGTATCAACTGTTTGTTTCATCCCAACACGACTTGAAAGTTTTTTTTGTTGTTTGTTGATAGCGATGATAATCATACCTAAATCCCATGAAGCATCATCAACTTCAATCGCGTGACTGGTTTCAGATAGGTTTCCTTCACCCATATTCCACTCAACTAAACCACCATAAATACTTCGTGTTGAACTTCCGCTTCCCTGACGAGCATAGGTAGAGAGTGTTTGTTTATCAAGATTTAACTTCCAAGCACTATTCGCAGCTCCAGCAAGCGCAGCAAAAGCTGATGCTGAGGAAGCTAGTCCAGCAGCTGTTGGTACATGATTATAGCTTTCTACTTTAGCAAATGTATTATCTTTTGCAGTTTCACGAAATAAATTTAAAAATCGATTTATTTTTGTTGTTTCAGTTTTATCTTGCTTTATACCATTTAAATAAAATACATCTTCAGTCAAAGTATCATCAAGTGTAACGGATGTATCGGTATAAAAAGCATCTAAAGTTAACGATAAGCTGCTATTCATAGGTAAGAATAATTCATTATTTCTTTTTCCCCAATATTTAATTAATGCAATATTCGTATGAGCACGACATCTGCCGATATTTTTCATAAATGGTCACTCATTTCATATACCCATGTTTGTTTTGCACCAAAATCTTTTAACGTTTGGGCAATTTCATGAGCTGATTTTTTATCTATTGCTAATGCTATCATACATCCACCGCGTCCGCCACCGGTTAGTTTTGCCCCAAGTGCGCCGTGAGTCATGGCAGCGTCAACCAGTCTATCTAATGATGGACTGGACACACCTAATTCTTTTAAAATTTGGTGTGCTTGAGACATGTAGGAACCAAGTTCTTTAGCACGATCTGATTCTAAAGCGATTCTTCCTTTGTCTGGCAAAGATCCTAATGTATGGATTAGTGCAAGTGTATGCTCTTTAGTGTTTCCTTTTAGTTTATGGCTAATACTTTCAACCGCTTCTTTTGTTTGTCCTGTTTCACCAGTATCTGCTACGACAAGATAAGCATTCAACATCATGTGAAGCGGAACTTCCATTTGTCCTTTTTTAAAATAGTAAGGAGTTGAGGAACTGGTCATTAGAGCATCCAGTCCACTTGGATTTCCGTGAGCAATTTTTTCAGAAGTATTTACTAAATCAAGTAGTTTTTCTTGTGTTAATGACACGTCAAAGTAATCAAAAATCCCTCTAATGGTTGCAACAGCAACTGCAGCACTTGACCCCATTCCTCTTTCAGCAGGAATTGAGCTGTTAATGGTAATGTCTAATGGGTAGGATTCTTGATTTAATGTTTTTAAGCTGAGATGAATCGCTTCTTTTAAGCTATCTAATAACTCAGGCATGTCACCTAATAATCCAGTGTAAAAATCACACGAAATAGTTGGTTCTTGGATTGCTTTTTTGACAATTGTTTGAATCGATGTTTTAGGAAAAGGTATAGCAATCGATGGATAATTATAAACTACTGCATGTTCACCTAGTAGAATAATTTTACCATGAGATTGTCCAATTCCGGATTGTTTTGGTGCCATGTACAAACTCCTTTGATAACTTGTCATGTTTCATAAAAATGAATCTCTTATAGCATAATACAATAAATGGCTATATAACAACTAAAACTAGCGAATATTTTATAAATTCTTATATTATTTTTAGAATAAAACAATTAATGTACTAAAATTAATTTTATGTAATATATTTCTGTAGATAGGTATTGATAAAAAAGGTATAATTAATAAAAAGGAGGTGTTCACATGAATAAGAGTATCGTTGATTCAATCATTACAATGGTGATTATAGTATCTATGATAATTTATAGTTCTGTAAGCAATTCTGTGTCTATACTGTCAATGTCAATGCCGATAATACTATTATTATTGATTCTTGTATGTAGTTTATTTAAGAAGATTAATTTAAAGTTTGTTTTTAGTATCATATTTGTTATGTTATTTAGTATATTTGCCACAGATCCTGGAATGGTTGATATTAGTAGCTATGTACTCGTTGGTATTTTATCTCTACCGTTAGCTTTGTTAGGTACGTATGCAGTAAAATACATTAGAGAAGATAAAATGAAAAAAGTTACAGTAATAGATGTGTTTCATAAAAGGTTTCCTAGTATGTCATTATCAATTGCTTTTATCATAAATGTTGTGCTATCTTCCATTTTCCTGATAGGAATAGTTACTTTTGTGGGACAATCTTTTAATATCGTATTATCATTATTAATGATTTTATGGTCTATATTAGCAAGTTTGTCTGATAGTTACTTTTTAAATAAAACATAAAAAACTTCCTACTAATCTGACTCACATCAGCTTAGTAGAAAGTTTTGTTTATTATTCAGTTGCTTCTTGTAAGATATTGATTTTTTCGATTTTGATATCTTTTTTCGGTTTATCATTTTCTCCTGTTTCGGATTTTGCAATTTTATCTACAACGTCCATACCCTCAATAACTTGGCCGAATACAGTATGCTTTCCATCTAGATGAGGTGCGCCGCCTTTTTTATAAGCGTCGATGATTTTTGCAGGCACATCTTCAGCTAACAATCCATCAGACATATCATCGCTATTTTGAACGATGAAGAATTGACTGCCATTTGTATTTGCACCAGAGTTTGCCATAGATAGAGCACCTCTTAAGTTATACAATTGATTTGAAAATTCATCTTCAAATGGTTTATCCCAAATACTTGAACCGCCAGTACCATTTCCCTCAGGGTCTCCACCTTGAATCATGAAATCATTTATTACACGATGAAAAATAAGGCCATTATAGTATCCATCTTTAGCGTGTGTCATAAAGTTTTCAACTGCTTTTGGTGCAATTTTAGGGAACAATTTAATTTTAATTGATCCTTCAGTTGTCACCATTTCAACTAAGTCTTCGTCTTTTGCTACTTCTGTTGATAATTGTGGTAGCTCTAAAGAATTAATATCTACTGATTCTGAAGTTGCTGTACTTGAAGCAGCTGTTGATTGTTCTGTTTTACTTGTTACAGTTTTTTGTTTTGCTGAATCGTTATTACCACAAGCTGAAAACAAAGCCAATGATAAAAGAAGAGTTGTTGACGCTAATAACAATTGTTGTTTCTTCATTATAAAAAAGCCTCCATATAATAGTTTGATTTGTAAACTCTTTATAATAGTAACAGACTTTAAATAACTTTCCAAATAGAAAAGGTGGTTTAAATGGTAAGTTTTTAAGAATGATAATGAAAACATGATGAAAAGTCGTATCAATATACATTCAATGATATACTAATACTTGTTAACAAATATATAGGAGGCGTTAGATATGTTTAAAGAGTATGGTCCTCTTAGCACAATGATGTATCAGAAAACAAAAGCAGTAGGTCAATCCTTGGATGGTGATATTGAATATTATTACGATTTTTTACAAGATGTGAAGGGAAGTATTCTGGAAGCTGGTGTTGGAACAGGCCGGGTTCTTATCCCATTATTAGAAAAAGGACTAAATGTTGAAGGCGTTGATGTGTCGGAAGACATGTTATCACAATGCAAACAAAATATGGAGGCATATTCTGTGTCAACATTTGTTTACCAACAAGATTTGTTTGACTTATCATTGAATAAAGAATATGAAGCGATTATTATGCCGACTGGGAGTTTTTGCTTATTAGAAAAAGATAGGATAGAAAAAGTTTTGAGGGGGTTTTATCACTGCTTAAGTTGTAAGGGGAAAGTGATTTTAGATTTAATTGTCCCGAATGATTTTAAAAAAGGAAAAATCACACAATCTAAAATTGATATATCTAATACTGAGACTATTATATATACTCATTACGATGAATCCATCGACTGGATTAGTCAACAAACAACCTCTATTGACAAGTATGAATTAATAAATGAAGGTAAAGTAGTTGAAACAGAGTATTCCCATTTTACTTTATATTGGTATGGGTTAAAAGAATTTGAGTGGTTGATACAGTCATTAGGATTTAAATTAATTAAATATGATGACGGATACAATCGAGGCGTTCCGGGTATTGTGACTGCGATATTGGAAAAACAAGAAGAGTGATGTTTAACATGTTTTATTATGAAAGTATGAAACGTGGTAGACAAATAAAAAACGAACAGATACAATAGAAAAGAGATTTTTTAAAGAAAAGAGGTGGACTAAGATGTCCATGTTTTTAGATCAAGTAACGATTGACGTAAAAGCCGGTAATGGTGGAGACGGTATGGTGGCATTTAGACGAGAAAAATATGTTCCAGACGGTGGACCAGCTGGTGGTGATGGAGGTCGTGGTGGCAGTATTATATTTCAAGTAGATGAAGGTCTACGTACGTTAATGGATTTTAGATACAATCGACATTTTAAGGCAACTCCTGGTGAGCATGGTATGAGTAAAGGCATGCATGGTAGAGGGGCTGAAGATACATATGTCAGCGTTCCCCCAGGTACAGTCGTAAGAGATGTTGAAACAGGTCAAGTTTTAGGTGATTTGTTAGTTAAAGGGCAAACACTTTTAGTGGCTAAAGGTGGACGTGGTGGACGTGGAAACATTCGTTTTGCAACACCAAGAAATCCAGCACCTGAAATATCTGAAAATGGTGAACCAGGTCAAGAAAGAAAACTAGAGTTAGAATTAAAAGTTTTAGCAGATGTAGGGTTAGTAGGATTTCCTTCAGTTGGAAAATCAACGCTATTATCTATCGTATCAAAAGCTAGACCAAAAATCGGTGCATATCATTTTACAACGATTGTCCCAAACTTAGGGATGGTCACAACAAGTGATGGACGTAGTTTTGTTATGGCAGATTTACCAGGACTAATCGAAGGGGCTTCAGAGGGTGTTGGTTTAGGAACACAATTTTTACGTCATATCGAACGAACTCGCGTAATTTTACATGTGGTAGATATGAGTGGAATGGAAGGGCGAGATCCATTTGAAGACTATTTATTGATTAATAAAGAGTTGGAATCTTATGATTTACGTTTAATGGAAAGACCACAACTTATTGTTGCTAATAAAATGGATATGCCAGAAGCAGAAGAAAATTTGGTTGAATTTAAGAAAAAATTAGCTGAATTAAAAACAGATGAATGGGAAGATGATATTAAAATATTCCCAATATCAGGTGTGACGCAACAAGGTGTGGCACCGTTACTAAATGCTACAGCAGATTTATTAGAAGTAACGCCAGAATTTCCTCTTTACTTTGAAGATGAAGAAGAGGAAGATGTGGTTAACTATACATTCAAAGAAGATGAACCAGAGTTTACTATCTCTCGTGAAGATGACGCAACTTGGGTCTTATCAGGTGACAAATTAGAAAAACTATTTGTTATGACAAACTTTGATAGAGAAGAAAGTACCATGAAGTTTGCTCGTCAGCTGCGTGGCATGGGTGTTGATGAAACACTTCGAACCATGGGAGCAAAAGATGGCGATTTAGTTCGCATCAAAGACTTTGTATTTGAATTTGTTGACTAAAAGAAGTGAGAAAGAGATATTCTTTCTCATTTTTTGTTTTAAAGGTGCGATACTCTTTAAAAATTGATACAATAGTTGGTAGTAAAAAAGAATGAAAGAAAAGCAGGGGAAAAATGGAACTACAATTTTTAGGAACAGGTGCAGGTGTACCTGCCAAACAACGTAATGTGACAAGCATTGCTTTAAAGTTATTAGATGAAAGAAACGAAGTATGGTTATTTGATTGTGGAGAAGGCACACAGCAACAGATTTTAAATACAACCATTCGACCTCGAAAAATTGCTAAAATATTTGTGACACATTTACATGGTGATCATATATTGGGATTACCTGGTTTAATCAGCAGTCGGTCATTTCAAGGTGGAACAGATAAACTTGAAATATATGGTCCTAAAGGAATCAAAGACTATATTGAGTTGAGTCTGAAGATATCTGACACACATTTAAAATACCCGATTAAATTTATCGAAATTGACAAAGAAGGACTTATTTTTGATGACAAGACATTTAGTGTGTATTGTGATTATTTGGATCATCGAATTGAGTGCTTTGGGTATCGTGTTGTTGAAAAAGATTATCCAGGGGAATTAAACGTTCAGAAATTACGTGAAGAAAACGTCATGCCCGGTCCAATTTATAAAAAAATTAAAGATGGTGAAATTGTTACTTTAGAAGATGGTCGTACTATTGATGGAAAAGACTACTTAGGACCAGATATTAAGGGCCGAGTTGTGACGATTCTTGGTGACACAAGAACGCACCCGAATTGTTATACATTAGCTGAAGGAGCAGACGTTTTGGTGCATGAAAGCACATTTAGCGCATCAGAAGGTAAACTTGCCCGTAATTATTATCATTCAACGAGTTTACAGGCAGCAACTGTAGCTAAAAAAGCAAATGCTAAACAGCTATTTTTAACTCATATCAGTGCCCGGTATTTAGGAAGACAAGCTTTAGAATTACAAACTGAAGCACAAACTGTTTTTAAAAATTCAACCATAGTTAAAGATTTTGATGTATTTGATATTCCTTTGGTAAAATAAAAGGAGGAGATGTTTTGTCAGTAAAAACGTTAAAAAATAAACTGGTCTTAATTACTGGTGCTTCTAGTGGATTGGGTGAAGCAATCGCTTATGAAGCAGCTAAAAAAAATGCGTCACTAATACTTTGTGCTAGAAATGTAGACAAGTTGCAAAAAGTCGCAAGGACTGCGCAATCTATGACTCGTGGAACGGTTATAATAAAACAGCTTGATATTAGTGATTATACAAGTGTTGAAAACTTAGTGAGCTATCTTGATAAAGAAGAGATAGTTATTGATGTCCTTGTTAATAATGCTGGAGTTGGAATCTTTAAGCCGTTTATTGACACAACACAAGAAGACATTGAGTTGATGTTTTCAGTTAATGTGTTAGGACTGATGACTCTAACACAAAAAATTGCTTTAAGAATGATAGAAAATGAAGAAGGGCATATTATCAACATTGCGTCTCAAGCTGGAAAAATAGCGACACCAAAATCAAGTGTCTATGCAGCTACGAAGTTTGCCGCGCTTGGCTTTTCAAATGCATTACGTTTAGAATTAAAACCATTTGGAATTCATGTGTTAACAGTCAATCCAGGACCAATGAGAACAGCCTTTTTCGATACAGCAGATCCAACAGGTGAGTATTTGAAACAAGTATCAGGCTTTGTCACAGAACCAGAAAAACTTGCGAAAAAAGTAGTTGATAATTTTGGAAAATCCAAAAGAGAAATCAACACACCTTGGATTATGGAAATAGGTAGTATTGGTTATACACTATTTCCGAGGTTAGGGGATTTTTTAGCAGGTGGATTGTTTAATAAAAAGTAAGGGGTTGAAGAAAATAAAATGAAAAATACAACTAAGACGATTGTTATTTTATTATTACTATTTGTAGTAGTGTTGTTTGCTGTAATAAATGCTCAACCAATAACTATTAATTTTATATTTACCAAGCAACGTGTACCACTTGTTTTAATTATTATATCATCTGTTATCATTGGTGCGATTATCGCATTAATTGGGACAATGGGGACTATTTGGAAGAAAAATAGAACGGTTAAAGAGCTAAATAAAAAAATTGAAGATTTAAAAGCGAGTCCACTTGATGACACCAGTTCAGAATATGTGTCAACTTTAGAGGGAAAATATAAAGAAAGCCAGTTAGAGTTATCAGATTTACGTCACAAACTCGTTAATCAAATGATGAGTACTCCAGCTGATCCCAACTCAAGTACACAAACAAATGAGTTAACAGAAACGATGAAGGATTAGCTTATGTTACGAACGGAAAAAAGGGAGTTTCATCAGATTAATTATCGGATATTATTACCAGTTTTCTTTCTAAGTATTATCGGATTGATGTCAATGTATGTGGCAATCAGTGGTGAGTACTCGTCAACAGATTTTTTAAAAAAAATGTTACAGCAAGTACTCTGGTATGCCATTGGAGGAGCTTCATTGTATGTAACAATGATAATTAAACCAGAAATTATATGGAAACTAACGCCATATGCTTATATCTTAGGTTTGATTTTAATGGTAGCATTATTATTTTTTTATGATGTCCCACTTGCGTTAGAAACCGGATCTAAAAATTGGTTTCGTTTTGGGTCAGTAACATTTCAACCAGCTGAGTTGGTTAAGATTTTATATATTTTGATGTTGTCCTATATTGTGACAGGTCATAATCAAATGTATCAAGTACGAGATATAAAAACAGATGGATTACTAGTAGGAAAAATGCTTTTAGTAACGTTACCTATTGCTATTTTATTAAATCTACAAAATGATTTTGGTACGATGCTAGTCTTTTTAGCGATACTAGGTGGCGTGTTTTTAGTATCTGGTATTTCGTGGAAAATAATTTTAGCTGTGGTAACACTTGCGCTATTTTTAGGATTGGCATTGGTATATCTAGTCACAACAGATAGCGGTAGAGAATTTTTATATAAATTAGGATTCAAAGCTTACCAATTCGCTAGAATAGATGCCTGGATTGATCCTTTCTTTGATCCGAATAACCAATCTTATCAGCAAGTACAGGCCTTATTAGCCATTGCAACAGGTGGTTTTTTTGGTAAAGGATTTAATGTGACAGATGTCTATGTTCCCGTTAGATCATCAGACATGATTTTTTCAGTGGTTGCAGAAAATTTTGGATTTATTGGAAGTGTATTTGTTATCTTGATGTACTTATTGTTAGTATATCGTATGATTAAAACTTGTTTTGAAACAAAAAATGTTTTTTTCTCATATATTACAGCAGGTATTGTGATGATGATTGTATTCCATGTTTTTGAAAATATTGGGGCAAATATCGGTTTATTACCACTTACGGGAATTCCGCTTCCATTTATTAGTCAAGGTGGATCAGCTTTGTTAAGTAATATGATAGCTGTTGGATTGGTGATGAATATGACATATCACTATACATCGATAAAAATTAAAAGGCAGCGATTATAGTTATATTCTATAGTCGCTGCTTATGTTTTAAGATGTTTCGTTTGTTGAAAAAATAATATTAGCCTGTTTATGGCTAATATGGTGTTGAGAATTATCCTTATTAATCTTAAATATAATTAGTTCATTAAATTCATCAATATCTATTATAGTGACAGTGTCACCAATTGATAGATTAATGCTGTCAAGATAAGTTAAGACTGATACATCGTCCATAACTCGGCCAATAATAGGAGTGTCGCCAATATTAAATTGGGTCAAGGGAATAATTGCTTGTTCTCTGTAGTTGTCTTGTGTTGGTATGATACCACCATGGGGACAGTTGGTTGGATTTCCTAAATAATCATATAATCTATTAAAGAATACGGAATCTTTAACATGTTCTAGTTCTTCAGATAGGTGATGCAAATCGTATAAAGAATATCCTAATTTATCGTATAAAAAGGTTTCGATAATTCGATGGTTTCTAATGATAATAATCGTTTGATTTAATCCTTCAAGAGTCAATTTTGCTCCAGTATACGGTTTATACTCAATCAATCCATCTTTTTGTAGCTTTTCAACCATTTCGCTAACAGACGCAGGGGATACATGAAGATGTTGGGAGAGTGTTTTATTTGAAACAAATTCGTCAATGCCATTGTTCTCATAAATCGCTTTTAAATAGTCTTCTTTATTGGAAGATCTTGACATAATTGTCCCTCCTACAAATTAATTGCTAAAATATATTAACTCATTTATTTTATCATAAAAAACCGAAAATATATCAGTAAAAAGGAAATTTGTCCCCTTTTTTTTAATAATTGATATGCTATACTAGATACGTACAAAATAAGGGAAGTGAAGGTGAAAAAATGACTACATTTTATTGGTACCCAAAATGTTCTACATGTAAAAAAGCCATTGCTTGGTTAGATGAGCACCAGATTGATTATAAATTAATCGACATGATTGAAACACCACCTACAAAAGAACAGCTTGTTTCTTGGATGGAAACAAATGATTACCCAATTCGTCGTTTTTTTAATACGAGTGGAGTAAGATATAGAGAACAACACTTAAAAGATATTGTAAATGATTTTTCTAAAGAAGAGGCTGCAACACGTTTAACTGCTGATGGCATGTTGATTAAGCGTCCTATTTTAGAATTAGGCGATAAAGTGTTATTAGGATTTAAAGAATCAGAATATGAAGAGTTATTGTTAAAATAATAAAGGATGTGTTGGTATGTCAGAAGAAACATTATGGGTGAAAGAAGTATCAGAAGGTAAAAAAGTTGGCTTAACATCGACTGCTCAAGATGATTTAGGAAGTATCACATTTGCGATGTTACCAAAAGTTGGAAAAGAAGTAATAGCAGGTGAACCAGTTGTGGAACTTGAAGCTGAAAAAGCAGTTGTTGAGTATGACTCTCCTGTTTCTGGAGTGGTTGTGTCAATCAATGAAGCAGCAGAAAAAAATCCCAAGCTGTTAGATGAAAAAGATGCTTGGTTATATATTGTAAAATAAAAAATCCGCAACGAGTGTTGTGGATTTTTTATTTTTTATCTTCTGTTTTTTGATTATTTCATTTGTCAAATTAAGCTAGACAAAATATCGTTGTCTACATAACTCAAAAATACTTCCAATGGTGTTTTATAGTTTAATGATTTTCTAGGAATATTATTTCTTTTAGAAGCGATAGATTGGATAAAAGATTCCTCAACTTTGTTGAAATCCATTTGTTTAGGTAATCCATCTTTACGTAATAACCCATTAGAGTTTTCATTTAAGCCACGTTGTGATGGTGTTCCTGGATCGGCAAAATAAATATCAATATCATTTAGATTGCTGATTGATTTCCAATTAGAAAATTCTTTACCACAATCGAATGTGATTGATTTAAATAGATGGCATGGAAACTTTTTAAACCAATTATTTAAACTATTTTCGATATCTATTGCTCGTCTGCCTATTGGTTTTAACGTAATAATCACTTTCGATAGTCTTTCAACGAGTGTGATAACAGCACTTTTATGATCTTTTCCAACAATTGTGTCACCTTCAAGGTGACCAAATTCATTATTAAAGAGTTGATAGTCCTTATTACGTTGATGGATGGTTCTTTTAAAGGCTTGTTTACCTCTTTTTTCTTTATAACCATTCGCTTTCCTTTTACCTTTCATAGGTAATGCGGTCAAATCAAACAGTCCTTGCTTAAATAATCTATAAAGAGTACTGATAGAACATGAGATAGGAAACTCAGCACGACCAATAATGACATCTGGAGTCCATCCTTGAACAACCTTCTTTTGAATGTATTCTGTTTCATTATCAGATAAAGAAATAGGACGCCTGCCACAATTCTTTTTATTATTTTTGTATCTTTTATAGTAATCTAGTGCAGATAATCCCTCATCAAAAGCTTTGTAAACATTATAGATAGTCTGTTTTGCTCGTTTCAATTGTTTCGCAACGTATGTTCCTTTTTTATTTTGATGGTAATAAGCTTCTATCAAAACTAGCTCGTCTGTAGTAAGATGTGTATAGGTCATTTGTGATCACTCTCCTTGTTTTCTTTGGTTGGAAATACAATTTGAGTGTATCACAAATGATTTTTTAGTTGTCTAGCTTAATTTTACAATCGGCGTTAACTGAAAAATTGACAGTTGTTGTTTCTTTTTTTGCTTCAGGTGTATCTTTTTTATCTTCTTTTGGTTCAATGGCAAATTCTTCAAACATTTTTTCTAAAGAATCTTTTTTCTTAAATGTTAATCCCATCTGTTATTCTCCCTTCATCTTTGGTTGAATGTAATGATTAGGTTGATGTTTGTAAGACTCAAATAACGTCTTTTTATTGTATAACCAATCTACCATTGTTTTACCAATAATTGGCCCAGTTGTCAACCCAGATGAACCAAGACCGCTTGCTACTAGTAAATTACTTAGGTCTTCAACTTCACCAAAAAATGGTAGAAAATCAGAAGTATAAGCACGTGTTCCTATCCGGTAACTATTAATGTCATAATCAGCTAGTTGACCCACTGTTTGAGTGGCTGTTTCTTTTAATTGGTTGAGTAACTTATTTTCTGGTGTTAAGTCAAAGCCTTCATCATTTTCATGTGTGGCACCTACTAGTATTTTTCCATTGTAAAAAGGAATGATATCTGATTCCCCAACAGGCATGATAACTGGTAAATCAGTTGTTTCTATATCTGTTTGGATTTCGATTAATTGTCCTTTTTGAGGTCTAATATCAACTGACAGGTTTAATGATTCGAGTAAATGAGGTAACCATGCCCCAACGGCAATAATCACATCATCCACCACAACAGAGTCTTCATGTGTTGTGATAACCCATTTACCATCAGAAATAGATAGATTAGTAACACGCGTTTGTTTTAACTGATTCTTTTCCTTTAATAAATGATGTATGTTTTTAACTAAAATTTCTCCATCAATTTTTGCACCACCTGTAATAAAGAGAGCCTC
Organism: Vagococcus martis; assembly: GCF_002026305.1. Taxonomy (NCBI): domain Bacteria; kingdom Bacillati; phylum Bacillota; class Bacilli; order Lactobacillales; family Enterococcaceae; genus Vagococcus; species Vagococcus martis. The sequence continues at coordinate 1,969,182 of NZ_MVAB01000001.1, forward strand.
CTCATCAGATGAGACAAAAGGAAATCGCTTTTGAATATCTTTACCAGATAATCTTTCAATCTCACCAATTTCAGGGGCTTCTTCGCGTCTATCATAAGCAATTTTTTCCAACTTATCCAATAATTTTGGTGTCTTTTTATAAAGTAAAGTACCTGTTTTTTTGTAGATTTTTTTTGTATCTAGATATTTAGCTAAATCACTCATATAGTCAGAGTAAAATTTAGCCCCTTCTCGAGCTAAAAAATACCATTCTTTGTTTCTTCTTTGAGATAGCCAAGGGGAAATAATACCTGCAGCCGCACTACTTGCTTGTCCTTTGCCATCATCAAACAATAGCAACTCAACTTCTGGATCGTTAGAAAGATAAAAGGCAGCAGTCGATCCAACGATTCCGCCACCTATAATTCCGATTTTGCGTTTTATTGACATAGTATCAAATCCTTATCACTTATTTACTTGGATAGAATGGTTCGACATGGACATCAATATCAAAAATCTCATATTTTTCTTTTAATTCACTCTCTAGATTATCCACTAGATGGTGACTTTTTTCTACCGTTAAGTTGGGGTTCATTGATACAACAACATCTAAAAAGACATTAGCCCCTAAACTTCTTGCACGGATACTCACGACATCCATGATTCCATCCATTTTAAGGATATCATCTTTATATAAAGCTAACAAATCTTTATCAAAGCCATCAGACAAATAAAATGTACTTTCCTTAAAAATTTCAAAAGCTGTTTTCAAAATAATGCAGCCAATAATAATTGCTGTTAGTGTATCAAGCCATCCTAGTTTAAATGATGCGGCAAAGACAGCGACAGATGTACCAATACTTGTAAGCATATCACTCAAATTATCTTTGGCAACCGCATGAAGTGCTTGGCTATTATTTTTTTGAGCAATTTTTTTATTGATAAGATACACTCCATACATAATTACAGCTGAAAATAATCCAACGTAAGCAGCCAGTTGACTAGGTTGTTCCATTTGTTTGTCAATAACCGAGCGAACACCGTCCATCACAACTTGAACCCCAACAGCAAACATGATTAGCGACGTTAATAAAGACGCAACGTTTTCCGCCTTCCAGTGCCCATATCTGTGTTCGTTGTCAGCAGGCTTTCTTGATAATTTCAATCCAATTAATACTGCAATTGAAGCGATCATATCAGTAAAGTTATTTAACCCGTCAGCAGATAGAGCTTGTGATTGTCCATAATACCCTGCAGCCAGTTTAATAATAGCTAGGAAAATATAGGCAAATATCGAGATGATTGCTCCTTTTTCAGCTTGTTTGATTTCGTTAATCCTTTTTGTCAATAAACTCACTCCTTAAATGATACGAAGGCAAGTATATCAGACAACCTATCATTTAGAAAAGATGGAAAAAAATATTAAGGCGCCCTAAAAAATAAAATAAAAAGCCCCAAAACTTATTGGGACTTAAGCAGCGGGATTAATTAACACACCATTGATATTGTGAACAGTGGTTAAATTGATATGATCGTCGTATCGTTCATCGGTGCCTTTTCTTGAGAAATTGAGATACAAATCATTACCATTATATACAAGTTCAAAAAATTCCATGTCATCATAAACAAAGCGTTCAGAGTTATTATAAATGATAATTATTTTACCTTCTGAGATATACATATGTGATGAAAGAATACTATTTTTCAAATCAATTAGTGAATGTTTTTTTACCATAATCATCTCTCCTTTAGCGTAGTGTATCATAAAAAGTTTGATTGATAAAATAATAGATAACTAAAATGTTAGTTTTTCAATTCGGTCAAAGGCTTCTTTTAAAACAGGGATATCTTGTGTTGCGGCCAGTCTGATAAAGTTAGTGCCACTTTCTCCAAATGCTTGACCTGGAATAACTAAAACTTGTTGTTCTGTTAGTAATTTTTTAGCAAAATCAACAGAATTTAATCCTGTTTGACTAATGTTGATAAAGGCATAAATACTTCCTTTAAGTGAATGCAAAGTCATAAAAGGAATGTCTTTCACACGTTTTTCGATGTATTCTAGTCTAGTTTTAAATAATTCTACGACCTCTTTTGATACAGCTTGATAGTTATCAAGTGCATAAATACCAGCACGTTGAGAAGGAGTAGGGGCAGAGTAAGTCACATCTTCAGATAACAAATGACAGGCATCATTAATGTATTTTGGTGCAATCATGTATCCGATTCGCCAACCAGTCATCGCAAAAGTTTTTGAAAAACTACTAAATGTTATGGTGTTCTCAGGAGCAAGAGATGCCATTGGTGTAAACTCTTCACCAAACGTGAATGCTTCATATACTTCATCTGATAAGATAAATAAATGATGTTTTGTTGCAAGTTCCGCTATTTTAGTTAGTGTTTCTTTTGAAAAGACAGCACCTGTTGGATTATTTGGCGAATTGATAATAATTGCTTTTGTTTTTGGTGTGATAGCGTCTTTTAAAATAGTTGGATCAATTTGGAACCCATCTTTTTCATAAGTGGGAATAATAACTGGTACACCACCAGCTTCAATGACTTGTGTTTTATAAGGAGAAAAATAAGGCTCATGTATAATCACTTCATCACCTTCGTTTAGTAGAACTTGAAGAGTTAAATACATTCCTTGTAAGGCACCTACAGTAGCGCGTACTTGATTTTTTTCAAATGTTAAACCATATTGTGTTTGGTAAAAATTTACCACACTTGTTAGAAAATCATCGCTACCATCAGAGGCGGTATAGTGCGTGTGTCCATTTGTGACATCTTTAAATGCGGCATCGATTATTGTTTTAGGCGTTGTAATATCTGGGTCTCCTATAGAAAGATTAAGTAAATTCGGTGTTTTACTTGCTAAGTCAGTAAACTCCATTAATAAACTTTCATTAGGTAGTTGATAATAAGTATTTAGCATGTTTTTATTCATTGATATCCCCCTTAATAATAAAAAGTCAAAGGCTTAACCTTTGACTTTATTTTATAGTACTTTTTCTAAAAAGTCTTGTGTTCTGTCATTTTTTGGGTGTAAAAAGATGTCTTCAGGTGTGCCTTCTTCTTGAATCACCCCTTTATCCATAAAAATCACTCGATCTGCTACTTCCCTGGCAAAGCCCATCTCGTGAGTCACGACGACCATCGTCATCCCTTCTTTAGCTAAGGCATTCATAACCGCTAAAACTTCACCAACCATCTCAGGATCTAGCGCACTTGTTGGTTCATCAAACAACATGACATCTGGATGCATCGCTAGAGCACGCGCAATCGCGACACGTTGTTGTTGACCACCAGATAAACTTTTTGGGTATTGATTGGCTTTATCTTTTAGTCCAACACGTTCAAGTAAAGCAAGTCCTTCTTTTTCTGCTGTTTCTTGTGACTCGTTTTTAACTTTTACTGGGCTAATAGTCAAATTTTCTAACACTGTTTTATGTGGGAAGAGGTTAAAGTTTTGGAACACCATACCCATTTTTTGACGTAGTTGATTGATGTCTATTTTTGGATCAAGTAGGTTGGTTCCCTCAAATTCAATCACACCACTTGTCGGTGTTTCGAGTAAGTTTAAACAACGTAGAAACGTACTTTTTCCGCTACCAGAAGGGCCAATCACCACAACCACTTCCCCGGCTTTTATATCTAAATTAATTCCTTTTAGGACATCATTATCACCAAAGGATTTTTTTAAATCATGTATTTTAATCATTGGCACCAATTCTCCTTTCAGCTACACCTAATGCACGAGATAAGGTGAAGGTTAATACAAAATAAATCAATGATGCAATTAAAATCGGCAAGAATGGTTTGAAACTTGCACCACGTACCACACCTGCTTGGAACATCAATTCAGATACCCCAATCACTGATACGACAGAGGATTCTTTAATAACTGTCACAAACTCGTTACCTAAAGCAGGTAAAATATTTTTAATCGCTTGTGGCATGATAATGTATCGCATCGCTTTTTTCTGACTCATACCTAGAGAACGAGCCGCTTCAGCTTGCCCTTTGTCAACGGCGTTTAACCCGGCACGAATAATTTCAGCCACGTAAGCGCCACTATTTAGAGATAGTGCCACACAACTTGAAGCGAGTGCGCTTAAATTAATTCCTAACACATTTAAACCAAAGAACACTAAAAAGATTTGAACTAGTAGGGGAGTCCCACGCACGTATTCGATGTAGATGACTGAAATCCATTTAAATAATTTATTTTTAGAGCGTTTCATTAACGCAAGTAGTGTTCCTAATACACTACCACATAACACGCCAACAAATGCTAAGAAAATTGTATATCCTGTCCCTTTAATGTAGTAGGGAGCATATTTTTTCATAAAAGACTCATCTTGGAACATATAAGGAATGACTTCTTGCTTATAGTCTTTCATTAAATCTTTATCATTAATTTCTTTGATAGACGTATTCACGAGATTAAGAAAATCAGGAGCATTTTTTTGTAGTGCAACGGCTGTTCCTTTGTTAGCATTATCTAGTTTAATGTCAGCAAACATTAAAGAGTCATCCTGTGTTAAGTAAGCTTCAGCAACAGGTTCTTCGATTACAGCCGCATCAATTTTCTTTTGTTGAAGTTGTAGAATAATGTCAGGTACTTGTTGTAGAGAAACGGTATTAGCTTTTAACTCATTGTTTGCTAATTCCTCCTGCATGGATTGCACTTGAGCCCCAACTTTGATTCCATTAAAGTCATCAACGGTTTTAAATTTATCTTGATCTTCTTTTCTAATGACAACTTTTTGTTGAACAGTCATGTATGGATCAGAAAAATCAACTTCCTTCAAACGCTCAGGAGAAGGAGACATACCAGAGATAATTAAATCAATTTTGCCAGTTTTAAGAGCCCCAATTAACGCATCAAATCCATATTCTTCTACTTTTAATTTAACCCCCATATCATCAGCAATTTTTTGAGCAATTAAAATATCTGTTCCGACAACTTTATCTTTACCATCAACTGTAGCATGAAATTCATACGGAGCGTAATCCGCAGATAGTCCAACTGTTAGCACCCCTTTGTCCTTGATTCCTTTTAAAATGGCATCTTCTTCGGCTAATGAATGAAGAGGAAATAGAAAAGCTGTAAAACTTATAAAGAAAACAAATAATAGCGATAGTTTTTTATTTATGAATTGTTTCATTAAAACACTCCTTTCGTTTTGATCTTGGGTCTAATTATATACGTCTTATAATTATTATGCAAGTTATTTTGAATAAATGTATAAAAATGACGTTTATTCAGTATTTTCGTTTTTTTTATACATTTCTTTTATAACATTATGAATTTAAAATAATAAGATTAGAAAAAAATGATAAAACGATTGATTTTTTCTAATAAAAAAGATAGAATAAATTTCATTAGTTATAAGAGGAGGAGTAGAATGAGTAAAAGAATAAAAGTAGGATTAGCACTAGTTAGTGCAGTTTGGTTATTAGCATCTTGCGGGGGAAATAATGCGAATACGAAAAAGCAAGAATCAACTAACGGAAAGATTGAGCAGGTTGCTAGATTGGCTATTCCACAAGAGGTAGCTTCAATTGATTCGGGTAATGCTACGGATTTAGTTAGTTTTGGTGTGATAAATCAAATTAATGAAGGTATTTATCGATTGGATGAAACAAACAAACCTACCGCCGCTGGAGCAAAAGAATTAGCAACCGTCAGTGAAGATGGATTAGAATATACAATTAAACTAAGAGAAGACGCAAAGTGGAGTAATGGGGATCCTGTTGTAGCAGATGATTATGTTTACGCATGGCAGCGAGTGGTAGATCCTAGTACTGGTGCGGAGTATGCTTACCTTTTTGAAAATGTAAAAAATGGCTCAGAGATTATAGAAGGTAAAAAACAGCCGACAGAATTGGGTATAGAAGCAGTGAATGACTATGAATTAAAAATTACATTAGCTAATGCGACACCTTATTTTGATTATTTATTAGCTTTTCCAACGTTTTATCCATTAAATAAAAAAGCAGTGGAGGAATATGGGAAAGACTACGGTAATTCAAGTGATAAAACAATTTATAATGGACCATTTGTCTTAACTAACTTTGATGGTCCAGGTTCAGATGTGGAATGGTCTTATGAAAAAAATCCTAATTATTGGGATAAAGACAATGTGAAAATGGAAAAAATAGACGCTCAAGTTGTAAAAGAAGCCTCAACAGCACTCAATTTATATGAAGATAATCAATTGGATGATGTCATTATCAGTGGTGAATTGGCTCAACAGTACCGAGAAGATACTAATTTTGTTGGGGTACCAGATGGAAGAACGATTTACTTAGAAATGAATCAAGAAAGAAAAGATAAACATTTTGAAAATGTTAATTTACGTAAAGCTTTATCATATGCAGTAGACGGAGAAGCTATTGTTAATAATGTTTTAGGAGATGGTTCTCAGTCTGTTACAGGTATTGTTCCTAAAGGATTGGCATCAAATCCGGAAACAGGGAAAGATTTTGTTGAAGAGTCAGGAAAATACAAGGAATTTAATGAAAAAAAAGCGAAAGAGTATTTTGAAAAAGCTAAAAAAGAGTTGAATATTGACACACTTAGCTTTGAAATCTTGACAGATGATAACGATTCAACCAAAAAAATTGCCGAATATATTCAAGGAGCATATAAAGATGTCTTAGGGATTGAAACTGAAGTAGCTGTTGTGACAAAACCTATTCGTCTTGATCGTACGACAGCGGGTGATTTTGACATGGTAGTAACTGGATGGGGAGCTGATTACAATGATGTTAGTTCATTCTTAGACTTATTTGTTACAGGGAATAGTTACAATAAAGGGAAATATTCAAATTCTAAATATGACAAACTGATTGAAGAAGCTAGAACAACGAATGCTACAAATTTAGAAGCAAGATGGCAAAATTATTTAGATGCTGAAAAAGTATTACTAGGTGAGGATTATGCTATTATTCCACTGTATCAAGTAGTAGAAGGACATCTTATCAATCCTAAAATCAAAGGATATGTTCGTCATACTGCAGGAGCACCTTATGATTATAAATATATGTCAGTTGAATAGGTAAACAATTTAACATCGAAGAATTATTCTTCGGTGTTTTCTATTTTGTTACCGTATAAAATATTCTTGAAGAATATGTTAAATAAGAATAATATTTGCTATAATTGAATAGAAAGAAAAATGTAGATTATATAAAAGGAGGCGTGTTTATATGTTACCTCAAACAGGAGAAGTTATTATGAATTGGTTACCATATATTGGCATTGCACTTGTTGTCGTTGTAGCCTTTTTATTGTTTAAGAAGAAAAAATCTAATGACGATGAAGAACAAGATGAACAATAAAACAAGAAGCACCTTCTTAGGTGTTTTTTTGCTATAAAGAATAGGAGAGATAACATGTCAAAACTACTAGAACGCTTTATTACGTATGCAAAACTAAATACTCGCTCAGATGCCACAAGTCAAACAATCCCTACAACTCAAACGCAAGTTGAATTTGCTATGATATTAAAAGAAGAGATAGAAAAAATGGGATTGGAAAATTGTCATTATAATGAAAAGAATGGGTTTTTAACAGCTAATTTACCAGGAAATAGTACTAATAAAACAAAAGCAGTAGGATTTATTGCACATTTAGATACAGCAGACTACAATGCTGAAAACATCAACCCGCAAATTTTTGAACATTATAATGGAAAAGATGTTGTGCTAAATTCGGAAAAAAACATCGTGATGAAAGTCAGTGAATTTCCTAACTTAACAGATTATATTGGCGAAACGTTGATTACAACAGATGGCACCACATTACTAGGAGCAGATGATAAGGCTGGTATTGTCGAGATATTAGAGATGTTAGATTATTTCATTGATCATCCTGAGATTGAACATGGAGATATTTATGTAGCTTTTGGTCCTGATGAAGAAATCGGGACTGGAGCAGATCACTTTGATCCATCCTTTTTCCCTGTAGATTATGCTTATACAATAGATAGTGGCCGTATTGGTCATTTTGAGTATGAAACATTTAATGCAGCTCAAGCGACTATCACAATAGATGGGACAAGTGTCCATCCAGGGACGGCTTATGGCATGATGGTTAACGCCTTAAAAGTAGCGATGGCGTTTGACACTCATTTACCACAACTAGATGTACCAGAAAAAACACGAGGTTACGAAGGATTTTATTTATTGCATAATTTAGAAGGAAGCATCGACTTTGCAACAATGACTTATATTATACGCGACCATGATACAACGCGTTTTAATGAGCGAAAAGAGTATATGACAAGATTAGTAGATGAAATGAACAAAACGCTTGATAGACCAAGATTATCTGTAAATATGATTGATCAGTATTTTAATATGAAAGATATCATTGAACAGGATATGACAAGTGTTGATGTGGCAATTGAAGCAATGAAAAATCTGGCCATTACTCCAATTATTACTCCATTTAGAGGTGGAACAGATGGCTCTAAGATATCGTTTATGGGAATACCAACACCCAATATTTTTACAGGTGGAGAAAACTTTCATGGTCAGTATGAATTTATTACAGTAGAGTCAATGCAGACAGTTGCTAAAACGTTGATTGAAATCATCAAATTGAGTAAGTAAACTTAAGGAGAATAGAAATGGTGGAGAGGTTATTAGATTGTGTAGACTTAACTATTGAGCAAGAAAATGATTTAAAAAATACATTTCCTAATATAGAAATCATTAAACTTAATGAACTAACCCAACAAAACACTGAAGACATAACCATTATGTATGGTTGGTCGCAATATTTACCAGACATTGACCAGTTTTGTTCGTTGAAATGGGTGCAAACTTTGTCAGCAGGTGTCAATTACTTACCTTTGGATAAATTAGAGCGTAATGGCATTACTGTTACCACAACTAGTGGCATACATGGTCATCAAATGACTGAAAGTGTGTTGGGAATGTTATTTAGTCATACACGAAATATACGTCAATCTATTTTGAATCAAGAAAAACGTGAATGGGGTATAACAGAAAAAGGAACAGACTTAGTTGGAAAAAAAGTCATGATATTTGGTACAGGGAATATCGCAAGACAATTAGCTAAAACGTTACAAGTATTTGATTGCGATGTATTTGGTATAAATCGAAGCGGTAGAGTAGTAGAGGGATTTACTCAAACATGTTCATTTGAAGAAGGTAATGAGGTTCTTCGTACAGTAGACATTATGATAAATCTAATGCCAGGAACAACAGAGACTGATCATTTTTTTAATGATGATTTATTTTCGAAAATGACAAACGGGGTTATCTTTATAAATATGGGACGAGGTAGCTCTGTAGACACTAGAGCCTTGATTAAGCATATCAAATCTGGAAAAATTGGGTTTGCCGCTCTGGATGTTTTTGAAGAAGAACCGCTCTCTAAGGACAGTGAATTGTGGTGTTTAGAGAATGTATTAATCACCCCGCATATTTCAGGTGCTACTGATAAATATAATGAAAGAGCGTTTAACGTTTTGATGGACAATGTATCTCATTTTACTCATCAAGAACCATTAAAAAATAGGGTTGATTTAGAGTTAGGTTACTAAATAAACATAGTAGAAGCCACTTATGAAAATAAGTGGTTTTTTGTAATAAATTGGTATGAATGTCATATATAATTGACAAATAGAGAAGGGAACTTTATAGTAAAATTAGTCATATATAGATGTCTTTTTAAGAGAGGAAATCATGAACCGAATAAAAGAATATCGTAAACAAAAAAGTTGGTCGCAAGCTGAACTAGCAAAACGAGTCGGTGTTGCAAGACAAACAATTAATTTAATTGAAAATACCACCTATAATCCATCGCTAGATTTATGTATAAAGATAGCAAGAGAACTTCAAACAGATCTAAATACATTGTTTTGGAATGTGGAAAACAAGGAGTGAAAAAATGAAGCAAACAGAACAAAAATTATTAAAACGCTTTGTAGGATTTATTGACGACAGAGATGAATACCAACAAAAAATGATTTATAAAGTATTGGCAGATACTAATATGATTACGTTTATATTGTTAACTATGTCCATGATGATTAGTTTTATCTGGGATGCGTGGCATCATACTATTTCATTAGGAACTATTTTTTTATTTCTCATTCAGCAATTTAATTCATATTATATTCTATTAAAAACAAAAAAATATGATGTAGTTAAAACAGAAGTTTTCGATGAAGAAACGTATCAAAAAGAATTAAAAAAGATTAAACGAGGAGCAATAATAGCGGGGATTAATTGGGGGATTTTTATGTTTGGCTGGATGGAATTTCTATTTCCGCTTATTTTACATGAGCCAATCGAGTTGAAATGGTTCAATATTGGTGTATGGGTAGTAACGAGTATGATGTTTGGCGGTTCGATGTACGTAGTAGGTAAGGGAAAATTAAAACTAGTTAAAGAATAAAGAAAACGTGAGAACATTTAAAAAAATGGCCTCACGTTTTTTTATTAATAATTTTTAACACGAACAATTTCTGGAGCAAAAACATCTTTTTGTAAGAGAGTTAATAATCCAGTATCGTTGTTTCTTTCAAAAAGTGTTAGATTATCAGAGTTTTGATTAGCCACTACGATGAAATCACCAGTTTTTGATAGATTAAAATCACGAGGAAAATCACCTTCAACCGAAATCCATTGTAAGGTATTTAGAGCTTTTCCATCTTCAGATATACCATAAACAACTAATGAATTATGCCCTCTATTTGACGCATATAAAAACTTACCGTCTTTAGAAATGCGAATAGCAGCTCCACCATTAAAGCCAGTATGTGTCTCTGGTAAAGTTGAAATAGTTTGTAATTCTTTAAAACTACCTGTGCTAGCATCATAATCTAATACTAGAACATCGCTTGATAACTCACCGAAAAGATAAGCGATAGGTTTAGTTGGATGAAAGACAAGGTGACGAGGTCCAGTGCCAGGAGCTGCGATAAATTTTGCTACTTCAGTTAATTTACCCTCATTGTCTACATCATAAGTATAAACAGTGTCATTTCCTAAGTCACAAACGACTAAACGATTATCAGGTGTTAAGTCAGCGTAATGAACGTGAGGTCCATCTTGGTTTTCATGAGGACCATGTCCACTATCTTGGATTTTGTCAGCCAATGCCAAAGAGCCATCTTCTGAAATTTTATAAGAGTACAAAATTCCTTGGTGATAATTAGCACCATAAACAACTTGACGTTTGTTATCAACAGCAACATAACAAGGTGGTGCTCCTTCAATCATAACACGGTTTAATAAAGTGTAAGTCCCATTGTCATTTGTTTTATAGCTAGCAACTCCCCCTAACTCGCCTTCTTTTGCTACAGCATAAAGAATATTATTATCTGACACATCCAGATAAGTTGGGTTGTCTTCGCTGATTAAGTGAGTTAAATGAACAAGTTCTTTCTTTTTTGTATCCAAAGTGATGCCATAGATTCCTTCACTTATTCTTCTAGTATATGAGCCTAATAAAAATTTTTCCACACTACTCATTCCTTTCAAGTTAATAAATATATTATAACATAGAATGTTTTATTCTTGACTTTGAAACAGATGTTAGTGTTTTATGTACTAAAGAAACAAGTTTAAGACATATCTTTAACTTGTTTCTTTGTTGCATTATATAGTAATATGTTCAATGAAGACTATGATGCAACAAGGAAAGAGTAAGGTAGATAATGAAAAAAAATAAACCAAGAAAATCAACAAAACCAATGAAATCAAACGGATTTCAACAGAAGCAGTTTACTGTTACTGAAGAAGCTGAATTATTACCATTTTTATTAGCTAATATTAATAAAAGTCGTAACTCAGTAAAATCAATCCTAACAAGAGGGCAAGTATCGGTGAATGGTAAACCAACAACAAAACACAATGATGAACTTGTCAGTGGAGATGTTGTGAGTATTCAAAGCAATGAGTCATTGATGAAAGAAAAAGCGTTGGTTGGTTTGAGTGTTGTATATGAAGATGATGATATTATTGTCATTGATAAAGAAGCTGGATTGCTATCAGTTGCGACAGATAAAGGCAACGAGCCGACTGCTCACAATCAATTAATGGGATATGTGAAACGTGATCATCCGAAAAATCGTATTTATATTGTTCATAGATTGGACAAAGACACATCAGGTGTGATGTTATTTGCTAAGAAAGAATCAGTAAAGCATAAATTACAAGAAACGTGGAAAGCTTCAGTACAAGAGCGTCTCTATACAGCTTTGGTAGAAGGAAAAGTAACTAAAGAAAAAGGCACCATTACATCATGGTTGACTGAAAGCAAGACATTTAAAGTTTATTCAAGTCCACATGACAATGGCGGTAAAAAAGCAGTGAGTCATTATAAAGTAACACGCAAAAATAACGACTACAGCCTACTAGAGGTCTCTCTTGATACTGGTAGAAAAAACCAAATCAGAGTTCATATGGAAAGTATCGGACATCCAATTGTTGGGGATAAAAAATATGGTGCAACGAGTAATCCGTTAAAACGATTAGGATTACATGCTACGACACTAGTCTTTATACATCCAACTACTGGTGAAAAAATGATATTCAAATCAAAAGTTCCTCGCTCATTTATAAAGAAAACACAAGCCTCAAAATAAAAAAATAGGAGTTAGAAAATTAATTTTTCTAGCTCCTTTTTAGATTAACTAAAAGACTCTTTAGCTTTAGTTGGCAGGTCATATTTGTTAACTTCTTCCCAACTCAAAACCCCTTTTATATCATTAACTTTTATTTTTAGATAGGCATCTTGTTTTAGAGGTTTGTCTTTATAGGCCTCAAATTCAATCTCTTTTTCTTTTCCGTCTTTATCAACGCTTGGTAAATTATAAGTATAAATAGAACCTTGAGTTATTCCTCTATCATCAGTAGCATCATTAATATTGATTGGTTCTCTGGTGATTTTAGTATAATAGTAAGTACCACCTTGGTATTTGTGATAGAAATACCAAGGTGTTCCAATAAAGGCAACTAGAATAATAGCTATAATCAATTTTTTATAATGTTTCATTGTCATCATCCTCTCTTCACAAGTATAAAGTATAGAGCAAAACAGCGTGTAATTAACGAATCTAAAGATTGATTTTTACCTCATTCTTGGGATGTATGGAGTATGAAATTATCTGTGTTATTTAATGTCATTTATGATGACAGTATTATCTGTAAGGAGAAACGTTATGCAAGAAAAAAACTAGCAGGTTTTACAGAGCGGTATAAACGTTTATATTATGAGTTAAGAAATATGCCAAGTTGGAAAAGAGTGATAAAAAAGAAATGTTATCCGAAAATTTTAATTCTCGCATCATGTTAGCAGTCACAGAAGTAAAGGGACGTACGGTTTGTTCATATGGGCAATACATTTGGTATTCCAATTGGATCATTCTTATCTCGATTTATTAGAAAAGAAGCATTTAAACGAGATTCGCGTTAGACGCTTGCTTATGAACTATGGGTGATAGTATCATTATTAGGCATGATTCCAGTGACATTAATCCAAGCGGTGTTCGGTATCTTATTAGACTTACCCAAATCTTTTTTTAATTAAATTAAAAAAAAATGAGAAATAATATTGACATCACATGATATATTAAGATATACTACGTTTAACAAATTTAGATTGTGAGGAACTTGCTATGAATACAACAAAGCAACAAAAACCAACAAAACTGAATAATTTTTACTTTAGCTACTTTAGATAGTGTTTGTAGACATGTCAGTCATGGATGCAAACCGGAAAGTTTGTATCTATGGGGCTAAGGAATTTTAACGAGCAACGTTCGCCACATAGATTGTTAAGATAATCTAAGTGGCTTTTATATTTTAAAAGATAGTCGTTCGATATCTTTTTAAAGCATTGGCTTAGATTATTGTATCTAGTCAATGCTTTTTTAATTGATTTTCTTATGTGGTTGAACTAAGAAAATGGAGGAAGAAAAAATGAAGAAAAAAATGTTAAGTAGTTTAGTCGGATTAGCAGCAGTAGGATTATTAGTTGGATGTGGAAACAAAAGTGCGGAAACGGATTCGAGTGTACAAAGAATCGGGATCCTACAATATATGGAGCATAAATCTTTAGATAAAGCCAGAGAAGGATTTATTGCTGAATTGAAGGATGAAGGTTACGAAGATGGGAAAAACATAAAAATTGATTCTCTAAATTCACAAGGAGATCAAGCAAATCTAAAAAGTATGAGTGAAAAATTAGTAAAAGAGAAAAGTGATGTGATTTTAACTATCGCAACACCAGCAGCTATTTCAGTAGCGACAGAAACAACAGATATACCTATAATATTCACTGCGGTGACAGATGCTGTGTCGGCAGGTCTAGTAGATAGTAATGAAAAACCAGGTAAAAATATTACAGGAACGAGTGATATGGTACCAATAGACAAACAAACAAATCTATTGTTATCAATTGTTCCAGATGCAAAAACGATTGGAATTATTTATAACTCAAGTGAGGAAAACTCAGTTATTCAAGCGAAATTAGCAAAAGAAGCCATTGAGAAAAAAGGTGTCAAAGTCAAAGAATCAACCGTGACTTCAACAAATGATGTGCAACAGGTTATGACAGCTCTAGCAGGAGAAGTAGATGGTGTGTATATTCCAACTGATAATACTTTAGCTAATACCATGGAGACAGTTGGTGAGATTGCACGAAATAAAAAATTACCGATAGTTACTGGATCTGCAGAAGATGTAAAAGTTGGGGCTTTGGCAACTTACGGATTAGATTATGAAAAATTAGGTCGACAAACTGGAAAATTAGCAGTGAAGATTTTAAAAGGTGAAGCAAAACCAGCTGATTTAGCAGTAGATACGCCAACTGATTTGGACTTAGTAGTCAATGAAGATATGGCAAAAGCATTAGGGATTGACCCTTCAACGATAAAATAAGACAAAGATAAGCGGAGTGAATTGTAATGGATATCATAATTTCAAGTGTTTCTCAAGGATTTTTGTGGTCGATTATGGCTATTGGTGTGTACTTAACATACCGAATTCTAGATGTGGCAGATTTAACGGCAGAGGCTAGTTTTCCATTAGGTGCAGCTATAAGTGCTAGCCAAATTGTGTCAGGAACTTCTCCATTAATTGCAACAATAATGGGATTAGGTGGTGGATTATTAGCAGGACTTGTTTCAGGCTTACTTCACACTAAATTAAAAATCCCAGCATTACTTGCAGGGATATTAACCATGACAGGGTTGTATTCAGTTAATCTAAGAATCATGGGACAAGCGAATGTTTCATTATTAGGTAAAAAGACTGTCATGCGTTTGTTTAATGATTTAGGAATGACTAATCAAATCGCCACTTTAATCGTTGGTGTAATTGCTTCGTTAATTGTCATTTTATTCTTGTTCTTATTCTTTAGAACAGCCATTGGTCTAGCGATTCATGCAACAGGTGATAATAATGCGATGAGTGAGGCTAATGGGATTAACACAGACAATATGAAGATCATTGGCTATATGATATCAAATGGTTTAATTGCTCTATCAGGAGCTTTAATGGCCCAAAGTAATGGGTATGCTGATATTAGTATGGGGATTGGCACAATCGTTATTGGATTAGCTTCAGTCATTATCAGTGAGGTTTTATTTAAAGATGTTAGTTTTGTTAAACGATTATGTCTAATTATACTAGGGTCAATTATTTACCGATTCATTATTTCATTCGTACTGTATCTAGGTGTTGCACCAACAGACTTAAAATTATTCTCAGCAATTATTTTGACGATTTGTTTATCGTCACCTTTAATCAAAAATAAATTGAATCGAAAGAAAAAATAACGAGAATAAGGAGGAATCATCATGTCAGCAACATTAACATTGACGGATATACATAAAAGTTTTGAAGTGGGAACGGTGAATGAACATCATGTGTTACGTGGAGTAAACTTAACGTTAAATGAGGGTGATTTTGTCACAGTCATCGGTGGTAACGGAGCAGGGAAATCAACATTATTAAATTGTATCGCAGGAAATATTCCAGTCGATTCAGGGATAATACTCTTAGAAGACATGGATATTACCAATCAAAAAACTGAAAAACGTGCTGCTCATATCGGGCGAGTATTCCAAGATCCACGTATGGGGACAGCGACAAGATTAAGCATTGAAGAAAATTTATCGATTGCTTATTCACGTGGAAAAAAACGGGGGTTGTCTTTAGGTGTAACAGATAGTCAACGAGAAGAGTTTAAGAAACAGTTAGTGCGTTTAGATTTAGGATTAGAAGAACGACTAAAAAAAGAAGTTGGGCTACTATCTGGAGGACAACGCCAAGCACTGACACTACTTATGGCAACATTAGTAAAACCTAAACTATTATTACTAGATGAGCACACTGCTGCTCTTGATCCAAAAGCGAGTCAATCTGTTTTATCTTTAACCAATAAAATGGTTCATGAAGATCAATTAACGACACTCATGATTACGCATAATATGGAAGATGCTATAAAGTATGGGAATCGTTTGGTTATGTTACATGAAGGAAAAATAGTCGTTGATATTAATCAGGAACAAAAAGAAGGACTTAAAGTACAAGATCTAATGGATTTATTCCAAAAAAATAGTGGACAAGCATTAACAGATGATGCACTGATTTTATCATAATGTAAAATAGGGAAAACTCAAATCATTTTGGTTTGAGTTTTTTTATTTGTGAAAAATTGTTCTTTATTATTTGTGATAAAAGTTCTATCATCATAGAAAAACTTGTTAAAACCATTTGTGAATTTGTTTTTAAAGGGTTTATTTAATGTTAAATAACTCACAAATGTATTGTGTAAACGTTATTTTATGATATAGTAGTTACTAAGGTAGCTACTAAAAAAGAGGTTGAAAAAATATGGAAACAATAATACAAATAATGAAAAAATATCATTTTTCTGAGATGGAGACATTAGTGTATACCACCTTGTTAGAACAAGATAAACTAACAGGTTATGAAATTAGCAAAAAGTCTGGTGTACCAAGGTCAAAAGTGTATAACATTTTAGAAAAGTTATTGAAAAAAAATTTAATTATTGTCAATAAATCAGAACCAAAGTTATATCGAGCAATTTCTTCAGATGAATTTATCGAACGCTTAGAAAAAGATGTTAAAAAAGATTTGGCAGTACTGGACAAGCAATTAGGCGGGATAAAAGAAGCTGAGGAAGAAGATTTATTGTGGAAAATCGAAGGGTATTCACATGTAATTGAAAAAGTGGAGCATTTAATCAAGCATTCAAAAAGTAGTTTGTTAATTCAAATATGGAAACAAGATGTCAGTAAAGAGCTATTATTATTATTGCAAGACGCGGAAAAAAGGTTAGATGAGTGTGTCGTAATTTTATTTGATGCTGAACATCATTATGACTTGCCGCTAAATCATTATTATAAACATGGATTTGAAGAAGATAAATTGGCTGATTTTGGTTCCAGGTGGATAAATGTTGTGCGTGATGAAGAAGAAGTCGTTTTTGGGACTTTGTCAGAAGACGCAAATCAAACCGATGTCACTTGGACAAAAAACAATGCGATGGTCAGTTTGTCAAAAGAATATATCAAACATGATGCTTATACATTAAAAATTATTGAAGAAATGCCTCAAGAATTAAGCAGTAAATATGGTCACGAATTTGAAAAAGTGCGGTCAATATTTAAGGGGGAATAAGTCATGGTCAGAACGGTATTATTAACACTTATTATTTTAGTCAATGGATTCTTTGCTTTTACATTTGTGAAAGATTTAATGAGTCATAAAGAAGAATTTAAAGAAGAAAAAGCAAATGTAAAATGGTTGCCATTTACTTCATTTATCATGTTTTTCTTATCAACATTTGGTATTTCAGATTTTGCAATAGGAACAGTTCTTTATCCTAAATTAGGATGGGTTAACATGAAAAAATTACCAGGGACACTAAATACGCAATGTGTGATTCCTGTTGCAGCTATGGCGTTATCGTATATTTCAGGAGTAAATGTAGGAATTAAAACACTAGCGATTTGTATTATAGCACAAGTAATCGGTGCTTATATTGGGCCAAAATTTGTAGTGAAATTACCAGAAGATACCATTAAAAAATTCGTTGGTGTAGGATTAATCATTGCAGCATTCTTAATTTTTGCCGGACAAGTTAATTGGATTCAATCAAATGGCACAGCAACAGAATTATATGGTGGAAAACTTATTTTAGCAGCATTTTTATTATTTGTGTATGGTGCATTAAACAATATTGGGATTGGGTCATATGCTTTAACAATGGTGACAGTTTATTTATTAGGAATGGATCCAATCGCAGCATTTCCAATCATGATGGGAGCTTGTACATTCTCAGTGCCAATCGGAAGTGTTCAATTTATTAAATTTGGTGAATACAGCCGAAAAATCACACTATTTACTTCTGTTTTTGGGGTACTTGGTGTATTAGTTGCAGTGTTTTTAGTCAAATCATTAAATACTTACATGTTAAAATGGGTTGTCATTTTTGTACTACTTTATAGTTCATATTCAATGTTAGCTGCACAAATTAAAAAAGGATCACAACCAGTTTAGGAAGGGGAAATAAATATGTTATTTTTGAAAAAAGAAGATATTGAAAAATGTTTTGATATGAGAGCGGCAATGGATGCGTCTTTAGAAGCGTTAAAAATTTATTCAGAAGGTCGTGCTACTATTCCATTAAGAACGAATATTCCAGTACCAAAATCGGAAGGTCAAAGTCTTTATATGCCAGGATATGTTGAATGTGATAATGGCAAAGATGCTTTGGGAGTCAAAATTGTATCTGTTTATCCAAAAAATATTGAGAAGAATATTCCAAGTGTTCCAGCCACAATGGTAGTGTTGGATGCAGAAACAGGTATTGTGAATGCCATGATTGATGGCACCTACTTAACTCAATTAAGAACAGGTGCTGTCCAAGGAGCTGCAACAGAACTTTTAGCAAGGAAAGATGCTAAAATTGGTGCATTGATTGGAACGGGTGGTCAAGCAGAAGGTCAACTATGGGCTATGCTAACTGCTAGAGATTTAACAGAAGTTCGCATCTTTGATATTGATTTTGAGAGAGCTTCAGCGTTTGCTAAAGAGATGTCAGATAAATATGATATCAATATGATTCCTACAAAAACAGCACAAGAATGTGTTGAAGGAGCTGATATCATTACAAGTGTGACAACATCTAAACAACCAACATTTTCTAGTGAATGGGTGAAAAAAGGAGCTCATATAAATGGTGTAGGGGCTTATACACATGATATGTGTGAAATTCCGCGAGAGATTATTAAAGAAGCAGATGTGGTTATTTTTGACACGATGGATGGTGTCTTGCAAGAAGCAGGAGATTTCATGCAACCATTAGAAGATGGCTATGTATCAAAAGAAAAATATGAAGGTGAACTAGGTAAGCTTGGTTTAGGTAAATTAACTGGTAGAAAACATGATGAAGATATTACGATTTTCAAAACAGTTGGCTCAGCAGTGTTAGATGTTTATGTCGCTCAAAAAATGGTGGAACAAGCGAAAGAAAAAAATATTGGTTTAACTGTTTAATAATAAAAAATCAATCACCTATGTATGTGGTTGATTTTTTTATTGGACAAAAATAGTTATAAAACCATCATATTTACTTATTAATTTAATGATTCAATAAGTATGACTAACTAAATGAAAGGAGACAACATGAGAAAATTAATTAAGGTCTTTTTTGTTATTGGCATTATCTTGTTGCTCCTTGCTATATTTTATGCATACAGCCATCAATTATGCCAAAATCCAACACAATTAAAACAGTTTATTCATCATTTTGGGTGGTATGCACCGGTAATTTTTATCATGATTCAAATCATACAGCCTATTTTACCTATTATACCTGGTGGGATGAGCGATGTGGTCGGAGTTGTTGTTTTTGGCAAAATAATAGGAGTAATCTACGCGTCTGCTGGCCTGATAATAGGTGAAGTCATACTATTTATACTTGTTCGTCATTATGGTCGGTCATTTGTTTTATCGATTTTGTCGGAAAAAAGTTTACCTCGTTTAGATAAATTGATTCAACTAGGGAATAAACATACCATCTGGATGTTAATTATTGTCTTTTTGATGCCTTTTGGTCCTGATGATTTGGCTTGTTTAGCAGCAGGTTTTACAAATATATCATTTAAAAATTATCTAAGAACTATTATTTTGTTTAAACCATTGTCTGTTGCGATTCATTGTTATTTGTTATTGGATGTCTTTAAAATGGTGAAAATAAATTAATTATGCTAGTAATTTAAGTAAAACATGTTACACTAATTAAGCTAAAATAAACAAATAGGCAAAAGCTTATTTGATGAAGGATGTTTACATGACAAAAAATAAATTTAATCTTTTCGGAATCGATGAGTCAATTATTAATGCACTTGACGTTTTAGGCTATACCTCACCAACTGAGGTGCAAAAAGAAGTGGTTCCTTTGTTACTTGAAAAAAAAGATATCGTGGTTCAATCTCAGACTGGTAGTGGAAAAACAGCGGCATTTGGTATTCCTGTATGTGATACTGTTGAATGGGAAGAACGATACCCACAAGTTTTGATACTAACACCAACTAGAGAACTCGCTACACAAATCCAAGATGAATTATTCAATATTGGTCGATATAAACGTTTAAAAGTAGTGAGTTTATTTGGTAAAAGTTCTTATCAAATGCAAGTCAAACAACTTAAGCAACGAACACATATTGTAGTAGCAACGCCTGGTAGATTGTATGATCATATCATGCAAAAAACGATCAACCTAAGTAAAATCAATCAAGTGATAATTGACGAGGCAGATGAGATGTTTGCGATGGGATTTATCGAGCAACTTGATCAGATTATGCCGAGATTACCAAAGAAAAGAACGACCGCCCTGTTTTCAGCAACAATGCCTGATGCAGTGAAACGATTATCTAAAAAGTACCTACATAATCCAGTGTATGTTGAAATTAAAAAAACTGATGACCAAAAGAAACGTATTTCACAATATTATCAATGGACAGCTGATGATGAAAAAAGCGCACAGTTTAAAGATACATTGATTGTTGAAAATCCTGAGACAAGTATTATCTTTTGTAATACTAAGATTATGGTTGAAGAGTTAACGAAGCAACTAAAAAATCTAGGTGTTAATTGTGAAATGTTACATGGTGGGATGGAACAACGAGATAGAACACGAGTGATTAAAGATTACAAACGTGGATACATTCATTGTTTAGTCGCAACAGATGTCGCAGCTAGAGGGATTGACGTATCAGACATTAAGCTAGTTGTGAATTATGATATTCCTGATAAAGTTGAAACATATACGCATCGAATCGGTCGTACAGCTCGTTTTGAGAAAAGTGGGAAAGCCATATCATTTGTCAATTCGAAAGATAAATCCTCTTTTAAAGCGATTATGGCAAAAGAAGGCGATAGTCTTGAAGAGATGCGTCGTCCAAATCAAGAGTTAGTAAAAGAGATGAAACGTCCATTTTTAGATAGACAATTAGAATCTCCAAAATTACGCAAAGAAAAAGGATTATCATTTAAAGAAGATATCATGAAAATTCATATCAATGCTGGAAAAAAACAAAAAATGCGCGCCGGTGATATTGTAGGAGCTTTGTGCCAAATTGATGGTATGACTGCTGATGATATTGGGGTGATTGATCTATTAGATATTTCAACTTTTGTTGATATATTAAATGGTAAAGGTGAGCTAGTTTTAAAAACGTTACAAACCAAACCTATTAAAGGCCGTTTACGAAAAGTTAACCAATCAAATATCACAAAATATGAGCAAGATTTACAAAAATATCAACGCTAAAAAGAGTCTTTTTAAGGCTCTTTTTCCTTTTTTACGAATATAGTATTAAAGGAAGGTGTGACTTATATGTTGAATGGTTATATTTTATTATTTTTCCTTGGAGCCAGTTTGGCTTCTTTTTTTGTTTTAGTTGGTCAACGCACAAGAAATGGTCAGTCAATTGTACTACCAAAATCACATTGCAGTGTTTGTAGGCATGAGCTTTCATGGTATGAACTGGTTCCTGTTTTTTCTTTTTTATTTTTAAGAGGAAAATGTTTGTTTTGTTTTTCAACGATTCCAAGGCAAAGTATCTATTGGGAAGTTGTTTCCGGATTATTATTTATTTTATTATATTGTTTGTTGGAAAGTTTGAGTCTATTTATTGGTTTAAATGTGTTATGGTTTATAAGTGTCATAGTGATTAATTACAAAATATAAAACGGAGCCCATAACTGATTCTTAGTGAAAAATCTAATAATAATAGTAAAAAAACTGTTGATTTGATGATTTTTTTCGAAAATTACAGTATACTATCATAGGATAAACTAAGGAGAGTATGATGAAATGGCTCAATTATTTTTTAAATATGGTGCAATGAATAGTGGGAAAACGATTGAAATTTTAAAAGTCGCACACAATTATGAAGAACAAAATAAACCAGTCGTGTTGATGACAAGTGGATTAGATACAAGAGATGAAATAGGTATCGTTTCAAGTCGTATAGGATTACGTCGTGAGGCTATTCCCATTTTTCATGATACAAATGTTTATGATACAGTGAGTAAGATGTGTAATAAACCATACTGTATATTGGTTGATGAATCGCAATTTCTAGAACAAGCTCATGTGGTACAATTTGCTAGAATTGTGGATGAACTTGATATTCCTGTGATGGCATTTGGCTTAAAAAATGATTTTAAAAATGAGTTATTCGAAGGCTCTAAATATTTATTATTATATGCAGATAAAATTGAGGAATTAAAAACGATTTGTTGGTTTTGTCATAAAAAAGCTACAATGAATCTAAGAATGGATAATAATAAACCTGTTTATACAGGTGAACAAATTCAAATAGGTGGCAATGAAGCTTACTACCCAGTTTGTCGTAAGCATTATGTGAATCCACCACTGTCAAATCGAAAGGATGAAGAAAATGTTTGATCAATTACAAGCGATAGAAGACCGTTATGAAGAATTAGCGGAATTACTAAGTGACCCAGATGTCGTAAGTGACACGAAGCGTTTTATGGAGCTATCAAAAGAAGAAGCAGGAACACGTGAAACAGTTGACGTGTACCGCCGATACAAAGAAGTCACTCAAGGCATTTCAGATACGGAAGAGTTATTAGGTGAAAAACTTGATGATGAGATGCAAGAGATGGCTAAAGAAGAGTTATCTGAATTAAAAACTGAAAAAGAAGAATTAGAAGAACGTATTAAAATTCTTTTATTACCTAAAGACCCGAATGATGATAAAAATATTATCTTGGAGATCCGTGGTGCAGCAGGTGGAGATGAAGCCGCATTATTTGCTGGCGATTTATTTGAGATGTATCAAAGTTATTCACAAAATCAAGGATGGACGTTTGAAGTCATGGATGCCAACATCACTGATATTGGTGGATATAAAGAAGTCACTGTGATGATTACAGGAGACAGTGTCTTTTCAAAACTAAAATATGAAAGTGGCGCACATCGTGTACAACGTGTTCCATCAACTGAATCTCAAGGTCGTGTTCACACGTCAACAGCAACAGTCGTTGTCTTACCTGAAGCAGAAGAAGTTGAGTTAGACTTAGAAGACAAAGACATTCGTGTGGATATTTATCATGCAAGTGGAGCCGGTGGACAGCACGTCAATAAAACAGCTTCTGCCGTTCGTTTGACACATATTCCAACAGGGATTGTTGTAGCTATGCAGGATGAGCGTTCTCAGTTGAAAAATAGAGAAAAAGCGATGAAAGTGTTGCGTGCTAGAGTATATGATCAATTGCAACAAGAAAGCCGTAGTGAATACGATGCTAACCGTAAGTCAGCTGTTGGTACGGGAGATCGCTCTGAGCGTATTCGGACATATAACTTCCCACAAAATCGTGTGACGGATCATAGAATTGGTTTGACCATTCAAAAATTAGACCAAATCTTAGCCGGAAAATTAGACGAAATTGTGGATGCGTTGATTATTTATGATCAAACAGCTCAATTGGAGAAATTAAATGGATAAACCTGTTACATATTTTGAAGTCCTGAAATGGGCTTCTTCTTTTTTAGAAGAGCATAATAAAGAAACGGAGATTGCTGAATACCTATTGTTAGAATATAATAACTGGAATAAGACAAACCTCTTATTGCATTTCAATAAAGAAGTACCTGAAGAGATAGTGCATCGATTAAAAACTGATTTAGTTAAGGTGAGTGAAAATTACCCGCCACAATATTTAATAGGGTCATGTGAATTTTATGGTGAACGTTTTGTTGTGTCAGAAGATACGTTGATTCCAAGACCTGAAACAGAAGAACTCGTTGAACTGTGTTTAACAGAAAATGATTTAACTAAAAAATCAGTTATTGATATTGGCACGGGTACAGGTGTTATTGCGATTTCTCTGAAAAAAAATCGCCCTAACTGGGATGTAGTAGCCGTTGATTTATCATCAAGTGCTTTAGAAATTGCAAAGAAAAACGCATTACAACTAGATACATCAATTGATTTTTATTTAGGGGATGCCTTAGAACCAGTCATGGATGAAACGTTTGATATTATCATCTCAAATCCACCTTATATTGGAGAAGACGAGTGGCCAGAGATGGATGAATCCGTTAGAACACATGAGCCTAAAATGGCTTTATTTGCTGATAATAAAGGATTAGCGATTTATGAAAAAATAGCTAAGGAATCAACAAAGGTATTAAATGAAAAGGGTAAAATTTATTTAGAAATTGGCTACACACAAGGAATGAGTGTCTCACGACTTTTTGAAGAATACTTTCCGCAAAAAGTTGTAGAAGTAGTCAAGGATATGTCTGGTCATGATCGAATGATTAAAGTTTATTAAAAGGAAGTGTAGGGATGGAGACAAAAATCTATCATCAAGAAGACATTAAACAAGCAGCACGTGTCATAAAACAAGGTGGTTTAGTATCGTTTCCAACAGAAACAGTTTATGGTTTGGGGGCAGATGCGACTAATAGTAAAGCAGTAAAAAAAGTCTATGCAGCAAAAGGAAGACCTAGCGATAACCCATTAATCGTTCATGTTGCTTCAAAAGAAATGGTTGCACAATATGTAAGTGGCATTTCTGATAAGGCAAATCAATTAATGGAAACTTTTTGGCCAGGACCTTTAACACTTATACTACCGTTATCTGAGGAAGCCAATCTGTCGATTAGTATGACAGACCAATTGGAAACAGCAGCATTTAGAATGCCAAATAATGATTTAACATTGTCATTAATACGTGAATCTAATCTGCCACTTGTTGGTCCAAGTGCTAATACATCAGGTAAACCATCCCCTACAACAGCTACACATGTGTTCAATGATTTAAATGGAAAAATTGAAGCCATATTAGATGATGGAGAATGTGAAGTAGGGATTGAGTCAACAGTTATAGACATGAGTCAATTAGATAAACCAACGATATTAAGACCTGGAGCTATCACAAAAGAAGAAATTGAAAAAATAATTGGGGAAGTATTGATTGATACGCATCTTGTAGATGATAAACAAGCACCAAAATCACCAGGAATGAAGTATAAGCACTATTCACCTGACGCTGAGGTGATTATTGTTGATGGATCAATTAATGACTGGAGACACGCGATTAACTATTATAAATCGCAACAAAAAAAAGTGGCGATTTTGTCAAGTCAAGCTATCTATGATGAATTAGATGATTATTCGGTATTTGCTCATTATATTTTATCTGAAAATAAAGACGTGAAATCAGCTATGCATCATTTGTTTAGCGGATTAAGACAATTAGATGCTGATTTATTGGGACATGATGGTATTATTCTAGCTGAAGGATATGATGAAACCAGTGAAAATATGGGATATATGAATCGATTAAAAAAAGCAGCAAATCAAACATTTTTTAGAAAATAAATAGTAATTATAAAGAAATATGGTACAATGGTATAAAAAATCGGGAGTGTGTTTGCATATGGATTATAAAAAAGAAGATGCTGTTTTATGGGATGCAATTGCTAATGAAAAACAAAGACAACAAAAAACAATTGAATTAATTGCTTCAGAGAATTTCGTATCAGAAGCTGTTATGGCAGCTCAAGGAAGTGTGTTAACAAACAAATATGCTGAAGGATATCCTGGACGCAGATATTATGGTGGCTGTGAGTTTGTTGATGTAGTAGAAAATTTAGCAATTGATCGTGCGAAAGATTTATTCCAAGCAGATTTTGCTAATGTTCAAGC
The DNA here is from genome assembly GCF_002026305.1 of Vagococcus martis. Classification (NCBI taxonomy): domain Bacteria; kingdom Bacillati; phylum Bacillota; class Bacilli; order Lactobacillales; family Enterococcaceae; genus Vagococcus; species Vagococcus martis. The sequence continues at coordinate 1,995,434 of NZ_MVAB01000001.1, forward strand.
TCATTCAGGTTCACAAGCTAATACAGCTGCTTATTTATCATTGGTTGAAGAAGGCGACACAGTGATGGGAATGGACCTAACAGCAGGTGGGCATTTAACTCATGGGTCTCCAGTAAACTTTAGTGGTAAAACATATAACTTTGTGTCATATGGCGTAGACCCAGTGACAGAAGTGATTGATTATGAAGTGGTAAACATACTTGCAAGAAAACATCAACCAAAATTAATAGTTGCCGGAGCAAGTGCTTATTCACGTGATATTGATTTCAAGAAATTTAGAGAAATCGCTGATGGTGTTGGAGCAAAATTAATGGTTGATATGGCTCATATAGCCGGTCTTGTGGCAACAGGTTTACACCAAAATCCAGTTCCATATGCAGATGTTGTAACATCGACAACACACAAAACATTACGTGGGCCAAGAGGTGGTCTTATTTTAACAAACTCACCTGAATTAGCTAAAAAAATCAATAGTGCTATTTTCCCTGGTATTCAAGGTGGACCTTTAGAGCATGTGCTTGCAGCTAAAGCTGTGGCTTTTAGAGAAGCATTATTACCTGAATTTAAAGACTATAGTAAACAAGTGCTAGCAAACGCTAAAGCAATGGCTAGAGTAATCAATCGAACCCCAGGATCTCGTTTAATTAGTGGCGATACAGATAATCATTTATTATTAATTGATGTAACTGGTTTTGGCTTGACTGGTAAAGAAGCAGAAGCTATTTTAGATAGTGTTCATATCACTGTCAATAAAAATACGATTCCATTTGAAAGTCAAAGTCCATTTGTGACAAGTGGTATTCGTATTGGAACGCCAGCAATTACAACACGTGGATTTAAAGAAGATGATGCAACAAAAGTCGCTGAATTAATTGTTGAAGCACTAACATATCACGAAGAAGAAAGTGTTTTAGAAAAAGTCAGAAAAGAAGTAGTAGAGCTATTAAAAAGCCATCCACTTTATAAATAAAATTTTGGCTCTTTGTCAAATTGGACTGATGAATTAAATTTGTAAGATGATGACTGTGAGAGTAATCTCATATTTATCATCTTTTTAATGACTTTAGTCAATTGAGCAGAAATCGTGCGAGACAGAAAAATCACGCGTATTGCGCGTGGAAGAAATAGCTTTAGCGTTAAGAAACTCCTTTCGATATACTAAAAAGTGGCTACCAACCACAATAAGAATATTGAAAGGAGTTTCTTTATGTTTAATGACGATAAAAGTTTAGCACATACAGGATGGAATTGTAAGTATCATTTAGTAGTTACTCCAAAATACCGAAGGAAAGCAATATATGGGTTTATTTCTTCTCGAATAAAGTGGCTAAGTGTTGCCCATTATCCAACCTATCATTTATTAAAGAAACAACGGTTCCTTTGTCGTGAATGTCACACTTCTTTTCTAGCTGAATCTTTATAAATTGATAAGCACTGTTTTATCGCTAACAGAGTGAAACAATCTATTGGCATGGAGTTGTCCGATCCTGTCTCATTGAAAGACTTAGCTAAAAGACATTTTGTATCAACTACTACAATCAGTAAAATTCTTAATTTATTAGGAAAAGAGCTGTCAAATAACTTTACTGATTTGCCCCAAAACTTGTGTTTTGATGAATTTACATCTGTCAAAAATAAACAAGGTAAATATAGTTTTATCTATTCAGATTCTGTTTCACATCAAATCATTGATATTTTGCCTGATAATAAATCTCATACATTGGAGAGTCACTTCTCAAAAATAAAGATTTAAAAATGATATTTTCATTCTTAAATCCTTATTTCTTTATCTTAGAGACTTTTGGGTCAGCCTCTTTCGTTTAGTCGATCAGGTTCAGAGTGAGCCAGACGACTTGCAGCAGCGGCCGCGATAGCTCCGACAATATCATCTAAAAAGGTATGAACTTGATTGCCTTCATGTGAATTCAATTTTTCTAAAATCCCTGGTTTGACTTTATCTATATAACCATAGTTAGTAAAACCGATTGAACCGTATATATTAACAATAGATAGTGCTAATATTTCATCAATGCCATATAAACCTTCATCAGTTTCAAGAATTTCTTGTAAAGGTTCTAACACTTGATGATTTTCTGCGGCGATATCCAGTTGAATCCCTGTTAAAATAGCATTTTGAACTTCTCGTTTATTTAAAACAGCTTCAACATTTTCTAAACACATATCAAGAGTTAAATCTTGTACATATTTTTCTTGAAGAAAGTAAACTAGTTCTGCTATGTCCTTAATTGTTACACCACGATCTAATAATAATTGTCGAGACATTTTTTTTAGTGTTTCTTTTTTTATTGTCATTATGTCACCTTCTTAATTCGTATTGTTAACTAGTATAACCTAGTGTTAGAGTTGTAACAAGTATGAATTATTGGTCAAATAAACTAGTACTGTGCATCGGTTGAATACGTTCTTTAGGATTTATGTGGTTTACTGCATGATTAACGGCAATCGGAGCTTCACCAAATCCAGTTGCGATGAGTTCAACTTTCCCATCATACGTTGAAATATCCCCAATCGCAAAAATCCCTTCAACAGACGTTCTAGTAGCAGAATCCGTTACAATTGATTGACGCGTTAATTTTATTGGCCAATTTTTTATTGGCCCTAGTGAAGAAGAAAAACCATAATTAACGAGTAAATCAGATACGTCTATCGTTTTTGACTCATCTTTTTTTGGATTAAATAAGGTAACACCTGTTAATTGTTGTTCATCTCCATGTAATTCTTGAATAACAAAGGGTGTTTCAATGTCGACACTGGATTGTTCTAATAAGCTGATACTATGTTCGTGTGCTCTAAACGTTGGACGACGATGAACCAGTTTGACAGATTTAGCAACATCTTCAAGCATCAATGCCCAATCAACTGCTGAATCACCACCACCACAAATCATGATATCTTTTCCTCTAAATTGTTCCATGTCAGTCACAAAATAGTGTAGGCCTTTTCCTTCATAATACTCATGACCTTCAGTTGTTAATCGTTTTGGTTGAAACGCCCCATTACCGGCAGCGATAATCACTGTTTTGGAATAGTGCGAGCCTTTTTTGGTGATGAGTTTAAACATGTCATCTTCTTTTTCTATTTGTAACACTTCTTCATCCAAACAAATCGTTTGATCAAACGGTTTAATTTGTTCAACTAATTGATCGACTAATTGTTGTGCTTTGATATTTGGAAATCCTGCTACATCATAAATGAGTTTTTCCGGATAAAGTAAACTAAGTTGTCCTCCAAGTTGTGGTAGAGATTCAATAATTTTAGTTTTAGCTTGTCTCATTCCTGCATAAAAAGCAGCAAAAATCCCAGCAGGTCCACCACCAATAATTGTAATATCATATATTTCTTTTGTCATGTGTAACTCCTTTACTAAATCAATACCCAAAGTATAAATGACATGTTTAGATAAATAAACTATTTTGAATTTTAAAGTGTTTTTAATTGATTTATGACATGGTGTCATATATAATGACACCATGTCATAAATCAGTTAGGAGATAAATTTATGCCAAGTCCCACATTTTTTCGTTTAGAAGAAGAAAAGCAGAAAAAAATTATTGCAGCATGTGAAAAAGAATTTTCTGATGTTCCAATCCATCAAGCATCAATTGCCAATATTGTGAAGTACGCAGATATACCAAGAGGAAGTTTTTATCAATACTTTGAAGATAAAGATGATGTCTTTTATTATATTTGTGATAATTTAGTAAAAGAACCTGAAACAACATTCATGACATTATTTAAAGAAAACAAAGGAAACTTATTTTTAACCATGCAAGAATTTTTTGATTATTTTATACATTTGGTTTTAAAAAGCAAGCATGAAAAGTTATTAAAAAACATTTTTATGTATATGGATTACAAACGATCAAGTGAAATTATTGATGAGTTAGGTGTTGAAAACAGAACAGAAAAACAAATAATGGGTCGAAAAAAACAACGCTATCATCAGTATGAAGAATTAGTAGAAAATATTGATTATTCCTATCTAAGGATATCTAATACTAAAGAATTAAAAGTGTTATTAAGACTGTTATTTTATACAATGCACGCTTCAATTAATGAAATTTATCGTTCAGAACAAATGGGGAAAAAAGTAAATATTGAAAAAGTGAAAGCGGAGTTTAATATGAAGCTAGATTGGATTGCCTATGGGGTAATGAAAGATAAATAGGAGGATAGAAACATGTTAAGAATTATAAAACGAATGTCTCTACCAGCAGTTTTAGGGGCTATTTTATTCATGGTAATTCAAATTACCAGCGATTTGTATTTACCGACACTTACGTCAAATATTATTGACAATGGTGTTACTAAGGGAGATATCCCATACATTTGGCGCGTTGGTTTTGTGATGATAGGTATTTCATTTATCGGAATATTAGCATCTATTGCTAATACATTTATTGCCACCAGACAAGCGCAAAAACTAGGCAAAAAATTGCGTTCTGAGATTTATGAAAAAGTAGAATATTCATCTCAACGTGAATTTGACAAAATTGGAACAGCGTCTTTAATTACCAGAACAACCAATGATGTTAATCAAATTCAAATGGTTAGTCAGATGTTCTTAAGAATCATGATTAATGCACCAATCACATTAATTGGTGCAAGTGTTTTGGCTTTTTATCGTGACAGAGAACTGACAAAAATATTTTTATATGTCATTCCAATGATTATATTAGTTGTTGGTGTTACGATGTATTTTGCGATTCCCTTATTCAAAAGTTTACAAGAAAAAACAGATAGATTGAACTTAGTATTTCGTGAAGGACTAACAGGCGTACGTGTTATCCGTGCATTTAATCAAACAAAATTTGAAGAAAATCGTTTTGATGAGGCTAATAAAGACTACACAAACACAGCCGTAAAGGTAAATACATTGATGTCATTCTTACTACCTGTGATTACGTTCATTATTAGTGTGACAAATGTATCCATCATTTGGTTTGGTGGTCATAATATAGCGGAAGGAACGCTTGAAGTAGGTAACATGATGGCGTTTATGACGTATGCTATGCAAATTTTAATGAGTTTTGTGATGATGGCGATGATTTTTGTGTTTGTGCCCCGTGCTCAAGCATCAGCTGTTCGTATTAACGAAGTACTTGACATGAAAGACGATATTAAAAATCCAGATTCACCAAAAGCATTTAATTCAGATAGTTCATTAACATTTAAACAAGTTAGTTATAGCTACAGTGGTGCTGAAAAACCAGCTTTATCTGGTGTTGATTTTACCGCAAAAAAAGGTGAAACTGTGGCTATTATCGGAGGAACTGGTTCAGGTAAATCTACTCTGGTCAATTTAATTCCCCGTTTCTTTGATACAACGGAAGGTGAAATATTAGTTGATGAATGCAATGTAAAAGATGTCTTGCAGCATGAACTGAGAGAGAAAGTCAGTTTTGTACCACAAAAAGCAGTATTATTTACCGGAACAATCCGATCAAATATGCAGTACGGGAAAGAAAATGCGACAGACGACGAGATTTGGCAAGCTTTAGAAATAGCGCAAGCAAAATCATTTGTTTTTGAATTACCAGATGGTTTGGATAGTAAAGTTGAGCAAGGTGGAACAAACTTCTCCGGTGGACAACGTCAACGTCTATGTATAGCTAGAGCACTTATAAAAGACGCGTCAGTCTACGTGTTTGATGATTCCTTCTCAGCACTTGATTTTAAAACAGATGCTGCTCTTCGAAAGGCATTGAAAGAGTCGATCACTGAAGCAGTAGTCGTCATAGTAGCACAAAGAATTAGTACCGTGGTGGATGCTGATACGATTCTTGTATTAGACGATGGTGTCATGGTAGGTCGTGGCGATCACCAAACGCTTAAAGCAACCAATGATACCTATCAAGAAATTATTTCATCACAGTTGAGTAAGGAGGAAATAGCATGAGACAACACGGATCTGGTGGAGCAAAAGGAAAAAAAGCAAAGCCAAAGAATTTTTGGAAAACGACCAAACGTTTGATGTCATATATGATGAAGCGTTGGTACTTAATTGCTTTAGTGTTTGTTTTAGCAACAGCCTCTACTATATTTCAAATTCGCACTCCTAAAATATTAGGGGAAGCAACAACTGAAATTTTTTCTGGACTGATGAAAGCAAAAGAAGCCATGATGAGTGGTGCTAAAGTAAGTAAAATAGATATAAACTTTGATAAAATTGGTAGCATATTAATGATTGTATTAGCAATGTACGTTGCTTCAGCTATGTTTAGTTTTTTACAACAATTTATTATGACACGTATTTCTCAACGAACAGTGTATCAATTAAGAAAAGAATTTAAAGAAAAAATGGGACGTGTCCCTGTTTCTTACTATGACACGCATTCAAATGGTGATATTATGTCTCGTGCGATTAACGACATGGATAATATTGCCACAACTCTCCAACAAACGTTAACCCAGTTTGTAACAAGTATTTTAATGTTTTTCGGGGTACTTTGGATGATGTTAACAATCAGCTGGAAATTAACAATTGTTGCAGCGTTGACAGTTCCGCTTAGTTTAATTATTACTATGATTATCGCTCCAAAGTCTCAACGCTATTTTGGAAAACAACAAGCAAGTCTTGGATTGCTAAATAATCAAATAGAGGAAAGCTATAGTGGACATGCAGTGGTTAAAAGTTTTAATCATGAAAAAGATAATATAGATGTATTTGAAATTCAAAATGAGAATTTATATGAATCTGGTTGGAAATCTCAATTTATTTCAGCGATTATTATGCCACTGATGAACTTTGTAAAAAATATTAGTTATGTATTTATTGCTGTATTAGGTGGGATACAAGTAGCAAATGGACACATGCCTTTAGGGGACGTACAAGCATTTATGCAGTACACTAACCAATTTGCTCAACCTCTAAGTCAAATGGCGAATCTGTTAAATACAATTCAATCAACAATTGCTTCGGCTGAACGTATTTTTGATGTATTAGACGAAATGGAAATGAGTGATACAACAGTTGATAGTTCACTTGCTACACCAACAGACGCGGTTGTGTCATTCCAACATATGGCATTTGGTTATGATGATAGTGAATTATTGATGAAAGACTTTAACTTAGATGTATTTAAGGGACAAAAAGTTGCGATTGTAGGACCAACTGGTGCTGGTAAAACAACGATTATTAATTTACTTGAACGCTTTTATGATGTCTCAGGTGGATCAATTTTGTATCAAGGAAAAGACACTCGTAATATTAAACGTGAAACATTACGCTCTCATTTTTCGATGGTACTTCAAGATACATGGCTATTCACTGGCTCAATTTATGACAATATTCGTTATGGTAATATGGATGCTAGTGAAGAAGAGGTTATTCGTGCCGCAAAAGCAGCTCGTGTGGATGAATTTGTTCGTCGTTTACCTGAAGGTTATGATACAGTCTTAAACGAAGATGCATCAAATATTTCTCAAGGACAAAGACAATTAATCACGATTGCACGAGCCTTTTTAGTTAATCCAGATGTTTTAATTTTGGATGAAGCAACTTCTAGTGTTGATACAAGAACTGAAATATTGATACAAGAAGCAATGGATAAGTTATTAGAAGGTCGTACAAGTTTTGTTGTGGCTCATAGATTATCAACAATTCGCGATGCAGATAACATTATTGTGATGGATCAAGGAGACATTGTTGAAACAGGAAATCATGATCAATTGCTTGAAAAAGCCGGTTTCTATGCTGAACTGTATAACAGTCAATTTTCAACTGGTGTAAGTATTTAATAAATAAAATGATATTCATCTAATTTTTCGAATATAATAATGGAATTTCCTAGATAAAAGGTGTTACAATGTAAAGTGACGTTAAGGGAAAAGACATTGATTTTTAAAATTTAGGGGGAAATGAATATTATGGTTAACTTTTCATTAAATCCAAACACCAAATTGACTTCTGTTGCCATCAAAGTAAAAGATTTTGACAGAATGTTAAGTTTCTACCAACAAGTTGTTGGGTTTGATTTGATTAATGAAGAAAATGATATGGCTATTTTAGGTATTGGTAGTCAGAAAAGAAAATTGCTGGGATTGATTTCGACACCAGATGGCGTTGAAGGATCAAATACTCAGACTGGATTAAACCATACATCGTTTGTTTTTCCAACTAGAGACGACCTCGCTCGTTTTATCAAACATCTCATGTTAATGAATTATCCAATTGAAGGCGAAAGTGACCATGGATTTTGTGAATCTGTTTATATTAGTGATCCTGAGAATAATCGTTTAGAGTTCAGTTGGGATAAGCCAAGAGATGAATGGCCAATGGTAGATGGTAAAATAGATGGTGTAACCAAAGAATTGAACATTCAAAAACGTTTAAATCGAGTAGAAGGAGAGTATACGTCTGTTCCAGAAGAAACTAAAGTAGGACATGTCCACCTGTCTGTTTCTGATTTAGAAGAAGTATACCAGTTCTATGCTGAAAAATTAGGTTTTAAAATTCAAGATGATGATTTTGGTTCAACTCATTTGCTTTCTGTGAATGACTATCATCACCAATTAGCAATTAATGAAGCTCAATCAAATGGAGTGTCTCCAGTTATCCATGAGACGGATTTGGGAGTAGACCATGTGACATTTGATATACCAACAATGGATGACTTACTTTTATTAAAAGAAAATCTAGAATCACTCGGGTGTGATTTTTATTACAATAAAGGAAAACGAATCATTGGATTGTACGATCCTAGTGGTATTCATTTATGGTTCATCGTTTTTAAAAAAGAAAATAAAAAATAAATAAAAGCTGATAATAGTTGCTAGTATTTGACTAGCTATTATCAGCTTTTTTCTTAAATAAGGAGACACTATGTTTGAAAAAACTATCGCTACTATCGAGTTGATGCATCAAGATAAGATCATACCAGGAGCCAATTATCTTTTTTTAAAACAAGGTGATATACAAAAAGGAGTCATTGGTTTTAAAGAAGTGATACCAGAAGAGATAAGTGCAACTCATGACACACTTTACGATATGGCTTCTCTTACGAAAGTCATGATGACTAATACACTTGTTTTGCAATTAATCGAAAAAAATGTTTTAGATATTGATGCCCCTTTTAAAACCTATTTACCCTCATGGCATGAAGAACGTGTGACATTACGACATTTATTGACACATACGTCAGCCGTTTATGGATACATTGAAAATAGAGATGAGTTATCAGGAGAAGAACTTAGACAAGCTATTTTACGCTTACCGGTTAATAAATCAATCATAGGAAAGAAAAAAGTGTATACTGATACAGGCACATTATTGATGGGATTTATGTTGGAAGATTATTATAAGAAAAACTTACATGATTTGTTTACTGAAAAAGTTTTACATCCACTAGGAATGACTTCAAGTGGCTTTACAAACATTGATAAAACGAAATGTGCACCTACTCAGGTTACTAAAACAAGAGGAATCATAAAAGGTGAGGTTCATGATCCAAAAGCTTATCAACTAAAAGAACACTGTGGCAGTGCGGGTTTATTTAGTACAATTGATGACAGCTTTAAGTTTGTTCAAATGATGTTGAATAAAGGGACATTACCATCTGGCGATAAGATGCTTTTACCCGAAACAATAGAAAGTTTATTACAAGACTACACTTCAACAGCTACTCTGTCTCGTTCTTTAGGGTGGGATTTAAGGTATCATTTAGAAAAAAAACATCCAATATTATATCATACAGGTTATACGGGTACTTTTATGTTGATAGATATTATAGAACAAGAGGCTTTTATTTTTTTATCAAATAGAGTTCATCCTTATGATAATAGACAAGATTACATAAGAAAACGTGATGAATTAATCGAGGTTTTTCAAAAAGAACAGACGAATTAGATAAGAAATGATATACTATTTTTATCAATAAAGATGAGGTGAAGAGACAAGATGACAAAGCCATTATTTTTAAAACCAGTATTCCAAGAAAAAATTTGGGGTGGAGAAAAATTATCGACAGAATTTGGTTATGAATTAACTAGTAAAACGATTGGTGAATGTTGGGCAATTAGTGCGCATCCTCATGGTGTTTGTACGATTGAAAATGGGGAGTTCAGTGGAGAAAAGTTAGATGATTTATGGGAAAAACATCCAGAATTATTTGGTCATCCAAAGGAAAAAGTTTTCCCATTATTGACTAAAATTTTAGATGCAGAAGATGATTTATCTGTACAAGTTCATCCAGATGATTTTTACGGATTAAGTCACGAAGGAGAGCTTGGAAAAACTGAGTGTTGGTATATTATAAGTGCTGAACCAGGAGCTGAGATTATTTATGGTCATCATGCTAAGACAAAAGATGAATTAAAACGAATGATTGATTCAGGTGAATGGGATGATTTGTTGAGACGTATTCCTGTCAAAAAGGGAGATTTCTTCTATGTGCCAAGTGGAACAATTCATGCGATCGGTAGTGGGATTATGATTTTAGAGACACAACAAAGCAGTGATACCACATATCGCGTGTATGATTACGATAGAGAAGATGATAATGGCATTACTCGTGAGTTACATATTCAACAGTCACTTGATGTAACAACGGTTCCTCATGTTGATCCTAAAATAGCTGTTACACAACTGAATGAAAATAAATCAAGTATTACTACCTTTATAGAATCTGATTATTTTAATGTATATGAGTGGAATGTTAATGGTATTTTGGATATTCAGTCTCATGCGCCTTATACACTAGTTAGTGTGATAGATGGATTCGGTTATTTAAAATTTGATGAGCAATCATATGAGATTTCTAAGGGCATGCACTTTATTTTACCAAATGGAGTAGATACATGGTCATTAGAAGGAGATTTAGATATCATTGCTTCAGAACCTGGAAAGAAAAATAGATAGTATCAAAAAAGAGGTTGGCCTAAAAGTAACTTTTTAAATGAGAATCACTCAAAAAAACAGAAATCCCACGAAGTCAGTGTTTTAACAAACTGATTTCATGGGATTTTTCTATTTTAAAGACTTTTGGGTCAGCCTCTTTTGTTTATTATAAAATTTCTGTTATTGGTTTGTATTCCACTAAACGATTTTGGTCTTCGGCCACTTCTTTAGAAGTTAATACGCCGTTATATGTATTGAAACCATTTAATAAGGCTACATCCGTTTTTATAATATCTGCCAAGGGCTTGTTTGCTAATTTAACAATATAAGGTAAAGTATTGTTAGTTAAAGCAAGTGTTGATGTACGAGATACTGCACCAGGCATATTGGCAACAGCGTAGTGAACAACACCATGTTTAATATATGTTGGATCATCATGGTTTGTTACATGGTCAGTTGTTTCAAATATACCACCTTGGTCAATGGCAATATCAATAATCACTGAACCAGGCTTCATTTGTCTAACCATATCCTCAGTTACTAAACGTGGAGCTTTGCGTCCAGGAATTAAAACAGCACCAATTACTAAATCAGCTATTTTAACTGATTTTTCAATGTTATGTGAATTTGAAATGACCGTTTCAATAGTATTACCAAAAATGTCTTCTAATTCTGCTAATCGTTTTGGATTAATATCTAAAACACGGACTTTTGCACCTAATCCAACTGCAATTTTTGCAGCATTTGTACCAGCGACCCCACCACCTATAATGACGATTTGACCTTTTTCAACCCCGGGAACAGATGATAGTAAGACACCAGATCCTTGGTTGATTGATTCTAGGAAGTAAGCACCCGTTTGAGGAGCCATACGTCCTGCAATTTCCGACATTGGTGTTAGTAATGGTAAAGATCCATCAGGTAAACGAACTGATTCATACGCTATCGCTGTTACTTTATTTGCCAATAAAGCATCAGTTAACTCTTTATTAGGTGCTAAATGTAGATAAGTAAATAAGATTTGATTAGGTTTGAATAAATGATATTCAGATGCCAACGGTTCTTTAACTTTTAAAACCATGTCTACATCCCATGCGTCTTCTTGACTTTGAACGATGGTTGCACCCATTTCCTCATAAGCACTGTCTTCAAATCCAGCACCTATACCTGCTTGAGTTTGTATGAAGACTTCATGCGAGTTCTCCACTAAAATTTTTACAAATGGAGGAGTCAATGCAACACGATTTTCATTGTTCTTAATTTCTTTTGGTACGCCAATTTTCAATTTTTTTCACTCCTATTCTTTCATAACTTATTAAAGTTATAACAATACTCATTATATATATAATGTCAAAAAAATGCTAATAAAATGGTATTTATATCAAAAAGAACACAAAAAGTATTTTGTGCTCTAATTTAACTCTTTCAGTTTAAACGTTTTTTCGTATTTTGTTTTCATAGCCATATTTAGTAATCTAAGTGCAAGTTGTTTATTTTTGGCTAATAAAGGTCCATGAAAATATGACCCAATGACATTTTTATAAATAACACCTTCTGTTTTATCTTTTCCATTGTTTCCATAGCCCTTGACGACTTCGCCGAGTGGTTTTTCACCTTTACCTAAAAAGGTCATCCCGTTATGATTTTCAAAGCCGTAGTAAGTTTCATCAAATTCCTTATTATAAATTTCTATATCTCCGATAAAACGATTATTATCCTGGCTAAGAGTATAGTGGGGAAGAGCTGCGATTCCGTCAATTTTTTCACCGTGAGCGCCGATGTAATACTCACCTAATAATTGGAACCCTCCACAAATAGCAAGCATCACACCATCGTTTTCGATGTAACGAGTGATAGCGTCTTTTTTTGTTTGAATGTCTTCAGAAACGATTTTTTGTTCATAATCTTGACCTCCACCGAAAAAGACAAAATCATATTTCGTCTCATCAAAATCTTCAAACACGCTGATGATTTCAGTATCAATTGTAATACCTAATTTTTTTGCATAGTAGTTTAATAAAAGTAGGTTACCATTGTCACCATATGTATTCAATAAATTTCCATATAGGTGACAAAATGTTAAATGATAGTTTGTCATACTAGGCTTCCTCCTTGATAAACCCTTGTTGGATTAATTCTTTTCTTAAGCCTAATACTGCAGTGTATGTGGCTAAAATATAAACATGTTCAGTTGGTGCTGATTTTATTTCTTCGATGACTTGTGTAAGTGACGATGTTTCAACTAAATTTTCTTCGTTAATGCCAGCTACTTTTAATCGAAGTGACATATCACTCTGACGTTCTCCACCTGAGATGACTTTAGGAATATCTAATTCACCTAACTCTTCTAATTGACTGTCCCAAATCCAACTGACATCAATTCCGTCAGCATAGTTTGCATTCAGTAGTGCAGCTAGTGAAAATGGGTAAGGAGATAATTTCATCGTATCAATAACTTGATTTAGCCCAACTGGATTTTTAACTAAAACAAGAGTGCATTTTTTATCTCCAATCTCAATGACTTCTTGACGGCCAAATACTTTTTCGTCGTACGCTAAACCTTTTCTGATTTTTTCTGATGAAATATTATAATGTTTCGCTACAGCTGTTGCTGCTAGTGCATTGTAAATATTGTACATGCCCCCTACTTCAATTTGATAGTCATGTTCATCAATCGTAAAGGTAGAAGAGACATTAGTCATATGTTTAATGTCAGTTAAAGCAACACTAAGTTCAGGACGTTTGAAATCACAATTAGGGCAATAATAATCGCCTAAGTTACTATATGTAATCATTTTATAGTGAAGAATGTGATGACAGTGAGGACAAAGTACACCATCTGTGTTGTAGTGAGTCATTTGTTCTTTATCATCTTTATGGCTAAAACCATAATATTCACGTGGATTAACTGTATCAATCGAATTAAATATCGGTAAATCACCATTCATTAATATTGGTGCTTTTGGTGCTTTTTTCGCCCCATCAACAATTAATTGATAAGTCGTGTAAATTTCACCATAGCGATCCATCTGATCACGAAAAATATTGGTAAATAAGAATAACTCAGGTGTTAAAAATTCGGTCACTTTATTTAAACTGGCTTCGTCGATTTCTAAAACAGCGACGTTTTTGCCATGTTTGTTTTTCTTTCCTTGAAGGAATGTAGAAACGATTCCTTGTAGCATATTAGCACCTGTTGTATTCGTAACAACAGAATCGAATTCCTCTTTTAATATATTAACCGTTAACGCAGTTGTTAACGTTTTTCCATTTGTTCCAGTCACAACAATCACATCATAATCTTTTGCTAGACTTGAAAGAATTGTTGGATCTATTTTTAAAGCCAATTTTCCAGGCAAGCTACTGCCACCTTTGAAAAACGTTTTTAATAGCCATTGTGAAGATTTACCAACAGTTGTCGCTAATCCACTTTTAAAACTCATATACATTCCTCCTGTGTATACATTAACCTAATCATAATACCATAAAAAAAGAATGGATAGATTAAAAAAATCCATAAGATTCTATTAATTAAGATAACAAAAAAACCTCAGAACATAAAACTATCTGTTCTAAGGTTTGAATTAACCAATAATAATTTTTTCAGCTGGGTAAACATATCCGCGATCATGTTTTTCTTTTGGTATAAAAATCATTAACGTATAAAGCATGCCAATACGTCCAACAAACATGAGAATGGCTATAACAATTTTTCCAACTGGTGATAGAGAAGATGTAATACCAAGAGATAGTCCTGTCGTTCCAAAAGCTGAAGCGACTTCAACGATGAGAGCAATCATTGATTCTTTTTCTGTAATGGTCAAAATAAGAATCGATAAAAAGCACATAAAAGCTGATAAGTTAAATACAACAATGGCTTTTTTGATATCTGTTTTGTCAATTCGACGATTAAAAACCGTCACATTTTCTTGTCCTTTGATAAAACTGTACATGTATAAGCCGAGAATTGCGACAGTAGTAGTTCTGACACCCCCACCAACTGAACTTGGACTACATCCAATAAACATCAACATAGAAAAAAGTAGAAGAGTTGGGGTTTGAAAGTCATTTAGATTGTTCAACTGCAACCCAGCGTTTCTAGTGGTAGTTGAGTAAAACATGGAGGTTAGCCACTTTTGTGACTCCGTCATGTCGATAAATAGATGGTTTTTTTCGAGTAAATAAATTAAAATAGTTCCTACTATAAATAGGACAAGATAAATGCTGATAGCCAAACGACTAAAGAGAGAAAAGCGAAAAGGTAGACCGTGTTGTTTGTGTTTAAAAAAAATCCATTCTTTCACTTCCATTAATACTGGAAAACCGATTCCACCAATCATAATTAAAATCATTAAAACAGGTAAAAAGAAGAAATCATTTTTATATGGAGTGACTGATTCACCCGTTACATCAAACCCAGAATTCGTTACAGCAGAGATTGATTGATAAAAACCGTGGAATAGTGACTCAACGATATTTAAATGGTGCTCTGCAAAGTAAAAGTGAGTAGCAAAAACAATCCCGAAAACTAGTTGGATAACTAATAATGTCAACATAGTATTTTTAATTAATCTAATACTACCACTCAATTTTGGTGAGTTCATATCAGTCATAATGAGCTGTCTACGTTTTAGGGATATTTTTTTCTTTGAGAGGATAAAGAAGAAGGTTGATACCATCATAATCCCGAATCCACCGATTTGAAAGAGAATTTCAAGTAAAATAATCCCACGTTCATTAAATATCTCGTTAATATTAAACGTACTTAACCCTGTCACACTGATAGTACTGATGGCCATAAAAACCATATCAAATGTCGAGTAAGATGCATTATCTTGATGAAAATAGGGTATATTCAACAGAAAATAAGCGGCTGCTGTCATCAAAACATAATAGATAAAAATGATTTGAATACTTGATAGGTGCCGATTGATATAGCGAGTCCCATAATATTTTAGTTTCATATAAGAAAAATCTAAACGAGGCAAGTCATCTCCTCCTAATCTAGTTATGTTTCACTAGTATAACAACTTCTGTATTATTAAACCAGTCTTTACAAAAAAGTCACGAAATTTATTCTATCAGTTAATAAAAAAGCTGTATACCTAACCATTTTTATAAAACAAAAAAGTCATAAGAGATATCTATAAATCCTCTCTTATGACTTAAGCTTACATTATAGGTGAAAATAGTCTAGCTGTTTTTTGTTTGAATTTTAACCAAATAGACATCTCATCAATCGTTTGTTGTGTTAGTTGTGTTGATTGGTTTAAATCTTTGTTGAAGTAATGAGTCAATTCATTGTTGATTGATGCATCATACATCACAGCACTAGCTTCAAAGTTTAGTTTATAGCTTCTTATATCTTGATTTGCCGACCCAACGATACTGACATCATCATCCATAATGAGGACTTTTGAATGAAGAAAGCCACCTTCGTAAATAAAGACATCCACATCATACTTCATTGCGACTTGTGCAAAATACTGTGTTGCCCGGTATATAAATGGATGGTCTGGCTTATTTGGAATCATGATTTTTACATCAACACCTGATTGTTTGGCGATTTTTAATGCATCCAAAATCGTATCATCAGGAATGAAGTACGGAGTTTGAATCCAAACACGTTTTTTAGCACTTGTAATCAGTTTTGTGAAAGCTAATTTAATTTGTTGTTTTTCATCATGAGGTCCACTTGCAATGATTTGGATGTCTGTGTGAGCAGACTCATTTGGTTTTTCATGATACAGATAGTCTAGTTTGCCTAATAACTTTTCATTTTCAGGAACTGAAACATTCCAGTCAGATAAAAAACGTAATTCTAAAATTGAGGTAGCAGGGCCATTTATTCTAAGATGAGTATCGCGCCAATAACCAAATTTTTTAGTGGTTTCAACATATTGGTCAGCAATATTAAATCCTCCAATGTAGCTTGTTTTTCCATCTATGATGACAATCTTTCGGTGGTCATGGTAGTTGACACGGAATTTTAAAATAGCTTTCTCACTTGTAACGAATGTTTGAATTTTTCCTCCAGCTTCTATTAATTTAGCAAATTTACTTTTTTGGACACCTTTTGATCCTAACTCATCATAAAGTAAGCAAATTTCGACTCCTTCTTTTGCTTTTTCTGTTAATAAATCGACTACTTTCATACCCGTTTCATCTGTCACAAAAGCATAATATTCGATGTGAATAAACTTCTGTGCGTTTTTTATGTCATGAAGTAAGGATTCTAATTTCTTTTGTCCATCAACTAAAATCTTGACTTTGTTGTGGTGTGTTAGTGGTGTGTGATTTAAATTCGACATAAAATAGGCTAGTTGTTTGTGCTTACTATCACTTGGAATATCGTCATAGAGTTGCAATGTTGGATCATATATGTCCTCAAGTGTATTGAAATCAAGAGAAATTTGATGTTTGATATCATATCTTTCTTTTTTACTAAGACCTAAGCCGAAGAATAAGTATAAAATAAATCCTAAAAATGGTATAAACATAAAAACTAGCAACCAAGCCCATGTGACACTCGTATCACGTTCTCTATAAAATATTAAAAATAATGCAAACAACAAATTAATGAGGTAAAGAATAACTAAAAGGGTACTCATATATGTTAACTTCCTTTCTACTGATACCTTATTCTAGCAAAAAATAATTAATATACCTAGATATTTTTGTGAACTAGATGACTTAGTGGGATTTCTTTAATGTTTTAGCTAGTGTTTGCTTGGCATAGTGATCAGCCATTTTATTTTGTGATTCTGGAATCCACTCGATAGATAGATTATCAAAATCTTGAGCTAGTATTAAAAGATGCTCTAATAGCAGCGAGAAATCTTTGTTTTTTGCATATTTCTTATTAAAAGATGTTACGACAATATTACTATCAGAATATATAAATATAAGTTGACTGTTTAAATGATGTTCTAAGCAGTATTCCAGTGCTTTAATCATGGTTTGAAATTCTGCTGTATGATTATCACTGGCTTCTAGTTGAAATGTTTCAATTATCGTATCTTTTTCATTTTTTATAATAAAGCATCCAACACTTTTTTTATGTTTTGGGTGAGTAGATGCATCTGTGTAAATTTTTATCATAAAATGCCTCATTTCATTTTTTTATTCGTTTATATTGTGTTAGTATTATATATTAGATTAGAGTGAGTAGCGGAGGGTAGTAATGAGCGAGAATAAGATTCATATATATAGATATCAACCAATCTTAGCAGATACAGTGATTTATTGGTCTCTGACGTTTGTCTTATTTTTTGCAAGTATGATCGGGTTACTGGAGGAACAAGGAAAAATTAATGTGTTTAGTATAGTGACGTTTTTATTATTTTTATTATTTTTCTACTTAGGTACCAGACGAAAGTTAATTTTAACGCAGGATCAAATTAAAGTGACAGCCGTTCTGAAAAAAAATGAGTATACAATTGATATTGATAACATAAACAAAGTTCTTGTTGGTAAATATGGATTTACTTTAGTTACCAATCAAGGTCAAAAATCTTATTTGATGTTATCCTCATCTAAATTAAAATGTATAAAGTTGCTAGAACAATCGAACAAATTAGATTGTGTAATAAATGGGTATAAAAAAGGAGTTGACGACTAGTCAACTCTTTTTTCTTCTATAATAGATACATTTGAAGCTTGAGAGCCTCTAGCACCTTCTTTAATATCGAATAATACATGTTGCCCTTCAAATAAGGTTTTAAACCCATCCTGATCTATTGCCGTAAAATGAACGAAGATTTCCTCATCTTGATCGTAAATAATGAATCCGTATCCTTTCTTTACATCAAACCATTTAACTAAACCTTGCTTCATTTCACATTCCTCCAGGTTTTTTAGTATTACATCACTTATTATACGTTTCTAACGAACATTCGTCAAATAACAAAATTAACTTAAAATTGTCTCTAAATAAAGTTTGTTCTTTCAAAAAAATGTATTATACTGTACTTATTGTTTTAGACAAAATACATAGATTTATATTAATGAGGGAGACAAGTCGATGATTCTTTATTTGCTGATTATTATAGGAAGTATAGTACTAGATCAACTGACAAAAATAATGGTCGTACAAAATTTAGATTTATATGAAACAACAATGAAAAATCCTATCCTTTCAATTACGCATATTCGTAATGAGGGAGGGGCTTGGAGTATTTTTGAAGGACATATGTGGTTTTTCTTATTAGTAGGTATCATTGCATTGTGTATTTTTTCTTATTTACTTTATAAAAATAGATACAATAATAAGTGGTTGACTGTGGGATTAAGTTTTGTCATCGGAGGAACGGTGGGGAATTTTATTGATCGTTTTAGACAAGGTTATGTAGTCGATATGTTTCAAACCGAATTCATGAAGTTCCCGATTTTTAATGTTGCGGATATTTGTTTAGTAATTGGAGTAATTTGTATCTTTATTTACATTTTATTTTTTGATGAAGAAACTAACAATAAATAAGAATCTTGCGAAAAATTATAAAGAGTAGTAGAATGGAATTAATATAAATAGTGAGGATGATGCTATATGTCAAAAAATCACTTAGTTGACGAAGCAATTGAAAAATTAAAAGCAGCTGATATTAGAATAACACCACAACGATACGCTATTTTAGAGTATCTTATTGAGAGTCACACGCATCCAACTGCTGATGACATTTATAAAGAATTGGAAAGTCGTTTTCCAAATATGAGTGTCGCAACTGTATACAATAATTTGCGATTGTTTACAGAAATCGGCTTTGTCGTTGAGATGGCATATGGTGATTCTTCAAGTCGATTTGATTTTGCTACTGAAAAACACTACCATGCTATTTGCGAGAAGTGTAAAAAGGTAGTAGATGTGAATTACCCAGGATTAGGGGACGTTGAAGCAGCGACAGAAAAACTAACAGGCTTTAAGATAAATGACCATCGTTTAGAAATGTATGGTATTTGTCCAGATTGTCAAAAATTAGAAGAAGATTGATTCTAAAGTAAAACACCCAAATTACGTTGTGGGACTGAACCCCTAAAATGAGACAGTAATAAAAACACCTATGCGATTACTTTTTTCCGATAGTCAACTGGAGATAAGTAGTCGTATTTTTGTTGAATTCTTTCTTTATTATAATAGTTGATGAAATTTTGTACAGTTTCAATTACACTAATTGTAGAGCTTCCAAGCTCTGGGTGTAATGAGAACGTTTCAGACTTTAGGATGGAATGAAACGATTCTATTGGAGCATTATCTGCAGGAGTCCCTTTTCGGGACATACTTCTGGTAATGCTCTTTTCTTTTGTTGCGTGATAATAAGCATATGAAGTATACACAGAACCTTGATCCGAATGAAGTATACATTTATCTGGAAGTTTAGGTAATTTATTTAGTGTGTCTAAAACACAAGATATGTCCTGTTTTTCACTTATTGTATAAGAAAGTATTTCTCCATTAAACAAATCCATAATGCTAGAAAGATAGAGTCTTTTAGGACCATAATCAAGATAAGTGATGTCTGTTGTTAGTTTTTCTAGTGGCTTACTTGAACTAAAGTCTCTATCAATTATATTAGTAGTTTTAAAATAAATAGAACCTGGACGTTTTTCTTTCTTTATTTTCACCTGACAACTCCATCCATATTTTTGCATAATACGCTGAACAACTTTATGATTCACTTTTATCTTTTTACGAAGTAAAAAAGTGATTTTTCGATAACCATAAGTGAACTTGTTTTCTTTACACAGCTGCTCAATCATTTTAATTCGATTATCGGCAACATATTCTTTCTTAGACCAACGATAGTAAGTACTTCTAGCTATCCCAAAATAGTGACATAACCATGTTATAGATAGTTTTCCTTTATAAGAATCAACTAAATTTATGAATACTTCTTTTTCCACATCCTTTCCAACTCCTTGTATTTTTTTAAAACATCAATTTCCTGTTTCAAGTACTTGTTTTCTCTTTCTAGAACTTCTAAAGGCGAAAAGTGTTCATTACCTTTTCCATAAGTATATTGTTTTCCCACACCTTGAGAGAATCGATAAGATTCTCCATTTCTATACCATTTCCACCATGTTTTCACCTGAGTTTTATTCCAAATGTTGAGTTTATTCATAATTTCTGATGTTGTTTTACCTTCAAGTTTCATTTTTATAGCTTCTTCTTTTACTTCTACTGGATAAGCAATCCTTTTAACCATAAAAAATACACCTCCGTTAAATTCATTTTACATGAATTCAACAGGGGTGTTTTTATATTTGTCTCATCTTTTGGGGTCAGTTCCTTGTTTATAAAACAAGTGATTTGGGTGTTTTTTCTTATTTACTTCCAGACATCTCTAATAATTTATTTTTTAAGTCTTCTTCCATCATAGATAATTCTAATTCAGCATTACGGCGTTTTTCTTTACCTTCTTGTTGAATTTTGAGTGTTTCTTGGATGGTTTCAATTAAGTCATTTTGTGTTTTTTGTAATGTTTCGATATCGACAATACCACGTTCATTTTCCTTAGCTGTTTCAATAGCAGAAATTTTTAGCATTTCTGAGTTTTTAGCCAATAAATCATTGGTTGTCTCAGACACCTGACGTTGAGCAGTAACGGCGTCTTTTTGTCGTAACAATGTTAAGGCGATTGCCACTTGGTTTTTCCATAAAGGAATCGCTGTGTTGATAGATGCTTGAATTTTTTCAGCTAAAGCCTGATTTGTGTTTTGAATCAAACGAATTTGTGGTGCTTGTTGAATCGTAATCTGTCTCGCTAGTTTTAAGTCGTATGTTCTTTTTTCAAGACGATCAACAAATTGGTTTAAGTCATTTACAATTTGTGTATCCATTTGGTCGCCAGTTTTTTCAGCTAAAGCCATTGCTTCAGGAATTGTTTTAGTTTGAAGTTCTTCAATTTTCAATTCACCAGCAGCAATATAAATATTTAATGCATCAAAATAGTCTTTATTTTTATGATACAGTTGTTCAAGCATCGCATTGTCTTCTAATAAACCATTTTTTTCATGGTCTAATTTGACCGCTATTTTATCAATTTGAGCCCCGATTTTTTGATATTTGGCTGTGATTTCATAAATTGATTGTTTCACTTTTCCAAACATGCGTTTAAATAGATTGCCATCTCTTGCTTCTAATTCACTTGGACTAGCTTCGTTTAAACGATACATCAATTCAGTTAAAGAATCTCCCATTGGCCCAATATCTTGAGTTTGCACATGGTTTAACATAGTGTGTGAGAATTCACTTAATTTTTGTTGAGCTGCCACTCCATAACTTAAGATAGATTGACTGTCATTTGTATCGATTTGATTCGCAAGTTCTTGTGCTTGTTGTTTTCTTTCATCAGATAACTTGTCAATGACTTTTGTTGAAGTTTGAGCTTTAGCCACTTGTTGTTTTTTTTCTGCTTGAGTAAGTAAATCAGTTTGTTCAATCTCAGAAAAAGGGTTGCTAAGTAAATCATCTAATGTATTGTCAACAGGTTTTACTTCTTTTAATTCATCAGACATTAGTTTTCCTCCTGATCTTCAGATACATCTGTCTTTTGTTTGTCTCGGTTTGTATTTTGTTTTGCAATAGATATTTCAACTTCTAAATCTTCAATATCATCGCTGACAAAATTTTCATAATCTTTAATAATGAGTTGAGCCACATCTTCAATCGCAACAATGCTTTCATTTAATGTATCATAAGTTGCTTTACTTTTAATTTCATGATCTGAAATTTCAACGTATTTGTTGGTTAATTCCACTACATTAGGCAAATGGTTGTATAAGAATTTATCAGCTAGATGTAGTTTTTTTGGTTCTTTGACAAGCTCTTTAAACATCGCTTGAGATACTTTTAATGTATCGTATCTTAAATTTATCGCCTTTAGTTTTGGAACAGCTCTGAAGTTTTGCTCTAGTTGGTTGATTTGTTCTTTGGCTTCAGCTAAAGTGTTTCTAAAAAACTCAATCTCTTTGTCAGACATACCTGCTTCATAGTAATGTTCTTGTTTTTCTTTAGATAATCCTGGAACAACGTCTTTTTTATTTCGTTTGGAAAATTTTCGATAAATAAACCAAACAATCGCAATGATAAGCACTATTGGAATGAAATTTTCGTCAATCTCCGACAAAATACCCATTCCTATCAAGAAACCAATTATCGCAATGATTGTGTATTTCTTGTTTTTCATTTGTGTCACTCCTTCTATTTCTTGAATTTTTTGTATAGTAATAGTTTATCACAAGGAAGTAAAAACATTATCAGTCCCAAGTTTGATTTATAAATAAGTATAAGGTTACAGTAAGAGTTGTTGAAATAACACCTCTTTAAAGGTATCATAAACATAAATGACTCAAAACACAAGGAGCATACTAAGATGAAAGATAAATTTAATGAAGAGACTCTTGAGAGAAAAGAAATCTATAATGGCGCTATTATAGATGTGTGTATAGACAGTGTTGAATTACCAAACGGTAAAACAGCCAAACGTGAACTAGTTTTTCATAATGGTGCAGTAGGTATTTTAGCCATAACACCCATGAATCGCATTGTACTCGTAAGACAATACAGAAAAGCAATTGAAAAAAGTATCTTGGAAATACCAGCAGGAAAAATAGAAAAAAATGAAACAGATCCATTAGAAACAGCCAAACGTGAGTTAGAAGAAGAAACTTATTACCAGTGTGATCGTATGGAACAAGTGGCTGATTTTGTAACGTCACCAGGTTTTTGTAATGAGCGAATGGTATTATTTCAAGCACATGGGATCAAACGAGTTGAGAATCCATTACCTCGTGATGAAGATGAGTTTTTAGATATTGTAGAGTTATCATTAGAAGAAGCAAAAGAGCATATTCGTCTTGGTGACATTTGTGATGCAAAGACATTATATGCTATTCTATTATGGGAATTTCAAATGAAATAAGGAGTAAAGTATGTCAAAAGAAAAACCAAAAAAAACAGACACAACCTCACAACAAATTTTAACAAGAAGCCGCGTAAGAGAGGCAAATAAAAATGAAAAACGCAATGCTTGGTTAAACCGTGCGATTGTCATTATTGTCATTTTATTAGTCATTACACTATACGCTATCTTTAAACTATAAGGAGTCTTATATGAAAATTGGAATTATTGGGGCAATGGAACAAGAAGTTGTCTTATTAAAAAATCAACTTGAAAACAAAAAAGAGTGGCACGAAGCGGGTGTATCGTTTTACTCAGGAACGATTGGAAATCATGAAGTAGTCGTGACCCAATCAGGTATCGGAAAAGTATTAGCAGGACTAACAGCCACACTATTGATTAGTCATTATGATGTGGAGTGTTTAATCAACACAGGATCTGCCGGTGGAATTGGTGACGGATTAGCGATTGGTGATTTGGTAATTTCTGAAAAGTTAGCCTACTTTGATGCTGATGTTACAGCGTTTGGCTACAGTTATGGTCAAATGCCTCAGATGCCACTGTTTTATGAAGCAAGTGTCAAGCTGATAACTGCAGCACAACAAGCAGCTAAAGATAATCAACTAAACACACACAATGGGTTAATTGTATCAGGGGATACCTTTGTTCATAGTAAAGAGCAAATCAAACAAATTAAAGAGTATTTTCCAGATGTGTTAGCTAATGAAATGGAAGGCGCGGCGATAGCTCAAGTTGCTCATCAATATAAGTGTCCGTTTGTCGTGATTCGTGCAATTAGTGATGTCGGAGACGAGAATGCAAGTGTTAACTTTGATGAATTTATCATAGAAGCTGGCAAAAAATCTGCTGAAATGGTCATTCAATTAATTAAACAAATAAATTAAGGAGTGAGATGATGGAAGCTTTAATATCAATAGATTATACGAATGATTTTGTTGCAACTGATGGAAATTTAACGACCGGAGAGTTTGGTCAAGCGATAGAAACTGAGATGGTACGATTAACCAATCAATTTATCGACGAAGGGAATTATGTTGTTTTTGCTATTGATTGCCATGATTCACAAGATAAGTATCATCCTGAAAATAAATTATTCCCATCCCATAACTTAGTAGGCACAAGTGGTCGTGATTTATACCAAGGTCTAAATGATGTGTATCAAAATAATAAAGACAAAGAGACGGTGTATTGGATTGACAAACGTCACTATTCAGCATTTAGTGGAACAGATTTAGATATCCGTTTGAGAGAAAGAAACATCCGTACAGTTCATCTTGTTGGTGTTTGTACAGATATTTGCGTGTTACATACGGCAATTGATGCTTATAATTTAGGTTATAATATTGTGATACATGAAAAAGCTGTCCAAAGTTTTGATCAAGTAGGGCATAATTGGGCATTAGGACATTTTAAAAACACACTAGGTGCAATAGTTTTATAAATATAAAGATGACAGTTAGACGTGAAAAATCTAAACTGTCTTTTTTATTTCAGTTAAGCATACTGGGAAAGATTTAAATATGTCAGAGTTAAATAAATGAATATCCCATAAATGTTTAAAAAATGTAAGATATATGTTAAACTGACTTAGCGTTATATTTTAATTAGGAGGTTTTTTATGAAAAAAATTGAACAAAAAGGTAGAGTGACTTTTGGAGAAGCAGTAAGTGATTTTTTTAAAGGTTATTTTGATTTTAGCGGAAGAACAACAAGAGCAGGCTATTGGTGGGCCCAGCTGTCAATTGTTATAGTTTATATTATTCTTTATATTTGGACTATTTCAACTGTGATTGGCAGTATATATGGAGAACCTAATATGTTGCCCATTATATTATTAGTATTATTTACTCTTGCTATTATTATACCATCGATATCTATTCAAGTAAGACGTTTAAGAGATTTAGGGATAAAAGGCAAAGCGTTATTAGGTCTTTTTATCATATATTATGGTCTAACATATACTTGGTTATTTTCTTTTTATTTAAATGCAATAGGAAACATTGCTTCTACAGTGTCGAATTCATTATCAACAGGAGAACTGTCAATATTTTCTAATCAATCATCACTTATCATGTTTTTATTTACCGTTATCAGTATTTTTATGTCTATTTCAATGTTTTTACCAACAAATTATTTTGTCACAAACAGTGAACATCCGTTTATTACATTTTTATTTGTTAGTAAAAAAGATATCACTGAACTAACAGAGATTGTAGAAAATAGTGAAACAAATACGATAAATGATAATTTTCATGAAAATGAAAAGATTTAAAAAGTAATCTACTTCGAATCTTTTTAAAATTAAATCACTACAATATTAACCCCCATATCATCAATGATGTTATCAATTGATGATATGGGGGTTGCTGAGTTAAAAGTTAAGTAACAATTTGATTAAACTAATCGCGACTATTGTTTGAATCAATCCAACACTACCGGCATAGGCTAAAAATCTCGGTCCTTCTTTGAAAAATTCTCTAGCATTAATACGTAAACCAATCGCGGCTAGTGCTGTAATTTCAAACCATCCACTAATAGAGTGTGTCGTTTGACTAAGAAGAGTAGGAAAGTGAATCACACTATTTAATACACAACAAACGATGAATCCAATAATATACCATGGAAGTGGAAATTTTTTCTTTTTGTTTGCTGTTTGTGTGTTAGTTTCGGCAGTGTCGTTATTTTGTTGCGCTACTTTTCCAAAGACAAATACCACAACCGCTAAAAACATGATCCGTAAAATTTTAAATAAAGTTGCCATTTCCACGACGTCTGGACTGACCATGTTTGCACTGGCAATCACTTGTCCAACAGATTGAAGTGTTCCTCCAATTAAAGCACTTTTTGCCATGACACTTTCTGAGAAAACAGCTCCACCAACAAGCGGTAGTGTTAACATCATGACTGTTCCAAGTAAATTAACCAGAGTGATGATTTGCCCTTTTTCTTTGTCCTTTGCACCAATTTCTGGAGCAATCGCCCCTATTGCTGACGAGCCACATACGGCATTTCCTCCAGCCATCATAAGAGACATCGTTTGACTAAATTTCAATTTTTTTCCAATAAAGTAAGCCGCTAGTATGGTAATCGTCATCTGCAATATAATAAAAATGACCCCAGAACCACCGATTTGAGCAATGGTTTGAAACGTAACAGTTGTTCCTAATAGAACGATAGAAAGTTCTAATAATGTTTTTTCAGAGAACTTAGTTCCTTTTTGCCAGATAGGTTGATTGAAAAAAATATTTCCTAATAAAATTCCTAATAAAATGGCAATCGTTCCTGCACCTAATGACGGTAACCATATAGCAATTATTTTTGATAAACAAGCAATCCCCAAAGATAGAAGAAGGCCAGGTAAAAGTGTCTGATTAAATTGTTTCATGTTCATCCCTCCAAAGTTAACTTAATTAAATTATACTTGTTTCATTTACATTTTAAAAATAAATAGTTAGAATATTAACTATTAGAAAAATAAATAGTAGGTGTGAAAATGTTTAAATTGTTTGTGACATTTAAAGAAGCATATGAAACTAGAAACTTTACTAAAGCAGCTGAAAATCTGTATATTTCTCAACCATCTGTTTCTAGTCAGATCAAATTATTAGAAGAAGAATTGAAATGCAAATTATTTACCAGAAAGTCGAAACAAGAGATGTCGCCAACTAAAGAGGCAACTATTTTGTATAATCGACTATTAAATTTGGAAGACGATTGGTTAGAAACCAAGCGTTTGATTCGGCATGTTGGAAAGGATCCAGTGAAGTGTGTGATTAGCGCGTCAAACACTTTTTCCATCTATTATTTACCAGACTTAATGAGTGTGTTGATAGAAAAATTTCCAGATGTCTATTTTGAACTTGAGATGCACAATTCAGAAGAAGTATTAGAAAATGTGCAACAACATCGTGCTCATTTTGGTTTTATTGAAAAGCCATTGGAAACTGGTTCAGTGTATCGGCAAGCGTTTTTATCGGATGAACTGGTTATCGCTGGTGATTTAACAAGTGAGTTATGGCTGTGTCGCGAGGATATATCAGGAGTTTATCATTATACAAAACGCTATTTCTTACAGGAAAATATTCAACCAAAACGTTTGTGTGTTAAGAACAATGAGATGATTATTAGATTACTTGAAAAAGGAATTGGTAAAAGCATTATTTCTCGAGTATCTGTTCCTGAAAATATGTCTTATAAAGAGTTAGGGACAAACTATAAACGGTTGTTTTATTTTCTTAAAAAGGATTATTTAACACATCCAGTTTTATTAGAAATTGAAAAAACAATTGAACAATATCCTAAAAAAAAGGACGGAGAATAGCTTATTCTTCGGCCTTTTTATAATGCTTCTTTTTGAGAATCATATCTACTTTTTGTAGAAAAGTTAAATTTAATGGGAACTTAACCATGATGAGTGGTGTACGTGTGTATAAAGATTGTTCGAAAGTTTCATGAAAGGGCGTAAGTACGATATCTGTATCCCCTTCCAAGTAGACAGAATCATAGTTAATTTGGTTATTAAAGTATAGATTTAAATAGTCTTTGATTTGTTGCTGATGTAATTTATCAAAAGCAGGCTCGATATATATTGATAAGGTTTTGTGTAGATGTTTTGAATCGACAAAATAGAGAAATCTAAAGAAATATTGCTGTAGGAGCGTTTCTACTTGATTTTGTGGAATAAACCCTGTATCTATTAACCTTTCTTGAATAATATTAGAAAAGATAGATGTAATAATGGGGTATTGTTTTAGATTGTAGTGGACAGTTACACCATATTTATATTCAAAGACTAATTGGTTGAAAATCATTGTGACAAAACTTGTGTAAAAGATATCACGTTTAATCAGATAAGCCTCTTCGTCGGTTAATGGACGAAACAAATAAAATAAATCATTAAAAATTAAATCAGTAGTGGTCATTAGGTCTAATTGATACTTATCAAAAAAATTATAAACTAAGTTAGTATCTTGCATTCGATTTAATTCTTCATCAAGGGTCATGATATAAAAAAAGTAAGCAATTTCTTTTTTATTAAATACATAATAATGATTAAACAGCTCCTCAACGTATGGAAAAATAGGATGCATAATAAGTTCACGGCTAAATTTATCATGAATAGAAATAAATTGGTTAAATCCAATGCGTTGTAGATGTATTAAAAAGATATTTAAGGTTTTTTGCTTTTTAACTGCAGATACAGTCATATTTGCCTTTTTAAAAAAGGTATCAAATTGTTTGTTTAATTCTTGATAGTTAATTCCTTCCAGTAAAAAATAAGTTTCGCGACTTACCATCGTATCAAATAGTGCAATGAAATAGCGAATTCTTCGCTCATCTCCTACTAACTTTAAATGCATTAAATCGATACCATAATTTTGACATGCTTCTTTAATTCGTTTTATGTTTTTCCGGACCGTAGTCTCACTTAGAAAATGTTTTTGGCAATAGTTTGTAACCGAAATAATTTGTTGATTGATGATGTCATTAAGAAGGCTCATAGTTTGACTTTGTTGAATCACAAACTTTTTAAAATCTTCAAAGTCATTGGAGTAATCAGTGATCTTAATTCCTTTAATCTTTAGATATTCAATAGTTAATTGATCATTGTTGATCAGATCGTATTGTTTTTTTAATTCCATAATATCTTTTAAGTAGTGTTGTACTGTTCGTTCTGAGATATCTAATTCTTTAGAAAGATAGGATGTTTGAGTCCAGTCATAATGATTATAGATGACGTTGATAATAGAAATGGTCATTTTTATTTTTGGTTCAAGTAATAAATTAATCAACTATTTCATTCCTTTCAAACAAATAAACTAGATATACTAGCATGTAAATTATAATCTGTTTTATTAAAAAAAACAATTCGTATAAAAAGAGATTTTAGATCAATAAAATCAAAGTTTATTAGTTTTTTTTTCATTATGTGTTCTAAGTTAAATATGAATTAAGCGTTATACTATCGTTGCGCTAAAAGTTGTGGGCAATGTCTGTTAACTCTTTGACGATTTTATCATGCTATAGCATTTTAATAGTTATGTAAAGAAAAATGAATTTATTTTTAGATGTGTAGAGAGAGGGTTTAAATCATGCAAAACACAAAAAAATTATCTTTATTTAGTTTTTTTGCTATGACGGCATCATTATTTATTACAGTTTATGAATATCCAACATTTGCCGAATCAGGCAAGACACTAATTTTTTTCTTACTGGTTTGTGGACTATTTTGGTTTTTACCAGTTGCTTTATGTGCAGCAGAAATTGGGACCGTCGAAGCATTTGATGGTGGCGGAATATTTGGTTGGGTTGGAAAAACATTAGGAGAAAAATTTGGCTTTGCGGCTATTTTCTTTCAGTGGTTTCAAATCACAGTTGGTTTTGTCACGATGAGTTATTTCATTATTGGTGCTTTATCGTATGCACTGAAGTTTCCAGAGATGAATGACAATAAGCTCATTAAATTTTTAGTGGTAGTTTTAATTTTTTGGTTATTAACATTTTTACAATTTAAAGGGACAAAAACCACATCTCAAATTGCAAAAGCTGGTTTTGTGATAGGCATTATTATTCCAGTCACTGTTCTACTGATTTTTACCATTAAATATGTGATGAGTGGCCATGCTATTACTCACTCTTTTATGGATAAATCATTTTTCCCTAATAAGCAAACCTTCTCATCGTTGGTGACTTTTATTTTAGCCTATGTTGGGGTGGAAGCTTCAGCATCGCATATTAAATCACTGGATAATCCACAAAAAAACTATCCATTGATGATGATTTATTTAGTTATTACGGGCATTGTACTAAGTACGATTGGTGGAACCACCGTTTCAATGGTCGTACCAGCGAAACAACTGTCGTTAAATAGTGGAGTGATTCAAGCATTTGAAACATTGATTTTGAAAGGCAATCCTCATCTATCATGGTTAGTCGAAATCCTTGCGATTATGTTGGCATTTGGAGTGTTAGCTCAAGTTAGTTCATGGATTGTGAGTCCGACAGAAGGCTTGCGCTATGTTGCCGATCAAGGATTACTTCCTAAAAGCTGTCAAAAAATTAATAAAAATGGGGTACCAACCTCTTTACTAATCTTACAAGGTGTTATCGTGACCATTTGGGCTGCCGTTTTAACTTTTGGTGGTGGAGGGAATGCTGTATCATTTTTAACCGCCATTTCATTGACAGTGGTGATTTATTTATGTGGGTATTTACTATTTTTTATTGGGTATTTTGTTTTAATTTTTAAGAAATCAAATCAACAATTAAAACGAGCTTATGAAGTACCAGGAGGAAGAAAGGTAAAAACGTTGTTAGCAAGTTTGGGTATGGTGATGTCTTTATTAGCATTAGTTTCTTCCTTTATTGCGCCAAGTGAATTAAAAGCAAACGAAGCGAAAACCTACTTAATAACACTAGCTTTTAGTTCTATTATAACCGTATTGTTACCATTTGTTTTTTATCACATATATGGAAAAAAACATTCGATTAATTTAAACAATGAAGAAAGAAAGTGATTAATGTGCAAATGATTAAACAGGAATTTAAACAGTTATTTCATAATAAAATACTATTAATATCTGTGATAGCTATCTGTTTTATTCCGATATTATATTCGAGTGTATTTGATAAATCTGTTTGGGATCCATATAACCGCTCGAGTCATTTACCTGTTGCCGTGGTAAATGAAGATCAACCTGTTGAAATGCTGGGTCAAAAAATTGATGTTGGGAAAAGTGTCATTGATGAATTGAAGCATAACAAACAACTTAAATGGGAATTTGTTGATGCAAAGCAAGCAATGGATGGTATGAAAGACTTGAAATATTACATGATTGTCACGATTCCAAAAGATTTTTCAAAAAATGCAACAAGTCTTTTAAATCCTTCTCCAAATCAAATGGAAATTCAGTACACAACAAATGGGTCACTGAATTATATTGGATTAGATATGGCACAAATTGGAGCCAAAGAGTTGGAAGCAAAAGTGCGAGAAAGTGTCACCGCAGCTTATGTTAAAACAGCTTTAGTGCTTGGTCAAAAGGGTAAACAAGATTTAATAAAATTAACCAATGGCTCAAAAGAACTTGCAACAGGTAGTAAAAAACTTGATAACGGTTTGGGTGAATATACGAATGGTGTGTCTACTGCAGCTAATGGCTCCAATACGTTAGCAAATGGTGTAAACGAATTAGCATCTAATGTTTCTCCGTTAAAACAAGGGGTAACAGAATTACAAAATGGTGCGACACAATTATCTAATGGATTAAACGAAGTAAATGATAAACTTCAACCACTTTCAGGAAAATTAAATGACGTTGGAAGTGGTGTGACAGATTTACTAAATGGTACAAAAGAGTTAGAAGCCAGTTTAAGAAATGTGGAAGCCAGTTTATCAGGATCTTCAGCTAATCTGTTAAAACAAGATATTGAAAAGATTAATCAACAAGTTGAATCAGTTTTAAATGATTCAAAAGAGTTGAGTGACGTTTCTAGTGTGTCAACTGCTTTGTCAACTGATCTAATTGGATTAAGTAATCAATTATCAGGGTTTAGCCAAGTGATTGGAAAAATCAATCAGACAGTCTCTCAGGACACACAACAATTTGAACAAGTGTTAGAAGGTATCATTCAACAAAATAGCCGAATAAGTGATGACGTTAAACAAGAGTTGATCGCACAACTATCACAACAAGTCACTAGTTTCTCGACACAATTAGTGACAGATATAAAAAATTCTTCAGCTGACATTGATAGTATCGTTAGTCAAGTTCAAACAGGACTAAATGATGCAAGTCAGCAAGCAAAATCATTATCACAACAAGCAACGATGATGAGCCAATTAGCTAAAGGATTATCAGATAATACTGGAGAAATGAAAGAATCCATTTCAAATATAAAAGCAGGAACCACCGATTTATTGGAAAACTTTGGTAACAATGTCAACTTAGCCAACACACAAAATGTGTTACATGAATTAGAAACAGGATTATCTCAAGTGGATAACCTAGTGAATGAAGCGCCTGTTGCGTTAAACGGAATAAATCGTTTGTCTGCAGGAAGTGATGCCTTAACAAATGGATTAAATACAATGTCAGGTAAAATGCCAGAACTTATATCAGGGGTCACACGTTTAGATGGTGGGGCCAATGAATTAAGCCAAGGACTTACAAAATTAACAGACAATACACCGACATTAATGAGTGGAGCCAATCAACTAACAGTTGGTGCAACAACGATGGCCAGTGCATTAACACAAGCAGATAAACTCGTTAGTCGTATGACATTTAATAATAAAAACGTCAAAATGTTCGCAGCCCCAACAGGGTTACAAAATATTGAATACAGTAAAGTAAAAAATTATGGTCAAGCTTTAGCACCATATATTATGTCACTTGCTTTATTTGTTGGCTGTATTGTATTCAACTTTATATTCCCAATCAGACGTGTCTCAATGGAGGGACAATCCAGTCGTGATTGGTGGTTAAGTAAAGTTGCGATGGGATTTGTCGTCTCAACCATTATGGCGATTATTGAAGCGACTATCATGTTGTTATTAAAATTGCCTGTCGATCAAGTTGGAAAACTTTATCTAGTGGGAATTGTAACTGCATGGAGT
Source organism: Vagococcus martis (assembly GCF_002026305.1). Lineage (NCBI taxonomy): Bacteria > Bacillati > Bacillota > Bacilli > Lactobacillales > Enterococcaceae > Vagococcus > Vagococcus martis. The sequence continues at coordinate 2,028,828 of NZ_MVAB01000001.1, forward strand.
TACATGTTCTTGATTATGTTTTTAGCTATGACATTTGATAATCCAGGTCGATTTGTTGCGATGATTTTATTAGTGTTACAACTTGGAGGAGCTGGAGGAACATTCCCATTACCATTACAGAATAGTTTCTTTAATGCCATCCATCCTTATTTACCAATGACCTATTCGGTTTACGGATTTAGAGAAGCCATTTCAAGAGGGATTGGGGCACCAATGTTTAATAGAAGTATTATCACCTTATTATGCATCTTTGTTTTCTTTGTTATTCTTTTAAGATTTTCAATGGATTACTTGCAAAGAAAACATTTGGAAAATATATCTGCTTTAAATGATAATCAAAAATTACAAGCTTTAGAAAAATAATATTTTTAAATGAGATATCTATCCCATTTTATATAATTTAAAATTTTTAGGAGGTCTAGTTATGACTAGCGAAAAAAATCAATCAGTAGTACCTATATTTGGCTCAAATGCATCAGAAGAAGCAGTAATGTTGGATAAAATGAGAATGGATCCAATCAATCCATCTATTGCTTATCGTTTAATAAAAGATGAGTTAATTAATGAAGGAAATGCTCGTCAAAACTTGGCGACATTTTGTCAAACTTATATGGAACCAGAAGTGACAGCTATTATGGCAGAAACAATGGAAAAAAATGCAATTGACAAATCTGAATATCCCCAAACGGCAGCTATGGAACAAAAATGTGTGAAGATGATTGCCGATTTATGGCATGCACCAAATCGAGATCGGGTGATGGGGACTTCAACTGTCGGATCAAGTGAAGCTTGTATGCTTGGTGGTATGGCGATGAAATTTAGATGGCGAGATCGTGCTAAGAAAAATGGATTAGATATCAATGCCAAACGACCAAACCTAGTTATTTCATCTGCTTATCAGGTATGTTGGGAAAAATTCTGTGTGTACTGGGATATTGAAATGCGTGAAGTCCCAGTTGATAGTGAGCATTTAAGCATCAACACAGATACTGTCATGGATTATGTTGATGAGTATACGATTGGAATTGTCGGTATTTTAGGCATTACTTACACTGGAAAATTTGACGACATAAAAAAATTAGATGAGTTGGTTGAAGAATACAATCAAACACACAATCAAGACTTAGTGATTCATGTGGATGCAGCAAGCGGTGGTTTATTTGTCCCATTTATCGAACCAGATTTATTATGGGATTTTAGATTGAAAAATGTGGTATCTATCAATTCTTCTGGTCATAAATATGGCTTAGTTTATCCAGGTGTTGGATGGGTACTATGGAAAGACGAAGAGTATCTACCAAAAGAATTGGTTTTTGAAGTGAGTTATTTAGGTAGTGTCATGCCAACAATGGCAATTAATTTTTCTAGAAGTGCTAGTCAAATTATTGGTCAATACTATAATTTCTATCGTTTTGGATTTAATGGCTACAAAGAAATTCATGAGCGTACTAAACGTGTGGCGATGTCATTAGCTAAAACAGTAGAAGACACTGGTCTGTTTAAAATGTTTAATACTGGAGAAAACTTACCAATTGTCTGCTTTACATTAAGAGAAGATGCTAATGTTGAGTGGTCACTATATGATTTATCAGATCGCTTGCAAATGAGAGGATGGCAAGTTCCATCTTATCCATTTCCTAAGGATATGCAAGACACGATTGTACAACGCTTTGTGTGTCGTGCTGATATGGGACAAAATATGGCAAATGCTTTTGCAAAAGATTTTAATGCGGCGATTAAAGAATTAAATCATGCAAGAATTTTGTGTCACGAAGAACCCAAAAAAACAACAGTTAAACCAGAACACTAAAAAAGATATTGAATAAATTGTGAAAATGTATTTCAATATGTATCAAAAAAATAGAAAATAATATTCATGAATTAGATAAAATTAAAAAATATAATACTTATATTGAATCAATTAAATAACTAATTCTTATTAGACATTAGTTAAAATCAGGAGGAACAATCATGAAAAAAACTGCATTATTAAGTGTCACTGTCGGAGCAACATTATTATTACTTTTAGGTGGCTGTGGATCAAAAGAAGAAGTGAAAGGAACAGTTGAAGCTGGGACAGTTGCTTCTACAACAGAAACACTTAAAGACGGTGAAAAAGTTGATGTAGAAAGTGTGAGCCTTAAAGATGATGGTTCATTTAAAGAAATCATCAAAGGTGACAATGATCCAAAAGTAAAATTAGAAGCAAAATATGATACTGACTGGCAAGATAAAAGCTGGGAAGACGTTGATTTTAAAATCGATAAAGTAAAAATCGTCGAAGTTGATAAATACAAAGACAAAGAAAATAATGAATACAAAGGCTTAATGTCTATGGACTTTACATTAAAAAATGATGGAAAAGAAGATGTCAGCATCCATCCAAGTGATGCAGTATTAGTCTTAAAAGATGGTACAGAAATCACAGGTAAACATTTTAGAGACTACTGGGAAGATATCTTTGCTAAAGACAAACAAAAAGACGGCCATGTTTATTTTACCTTTGATAAGTTAGAACAAGCTGATCAAGTCAAAGAAATCAAATTAACATTTGACGGACACAAAAAAGGTGATGACAGCGAAAAAGTTGAACACACTTATGATGTGAAATTACCTCTAGAACTACAAAAATAAGGAATAGGACGTGTTAAAAATGACAGACTATGAAAAAAAAGAAGAAAAAGCAATCAATAAAATCTCTAATGTTTTAACAAATTTAGATGAAACATTAGCTAAAATTGACGATGAAATGGAAAAAGGTCATGAAAAATCAGTAAAATGCTGGTTTGAAGAAAAGAAAGCCATTCATGAAATCAAAAAAATATTACATGAAATAGATAAATACGAAAACTATAATGAAAAAGAATTAGATAATCTTGTAGATGAATGGGATTAATAATTATTTGACAGTTTAGTCGACATTTCTTTTGAACATACCTTTTAATCAAGCGGAGTAATGAAAATTATTCCGCTTGATTTAGTATTAGCGCGAGAGCGACCTAGTCGATTTTTTGATAACTGTCATACAGATAGGAGTCATAGATATGGAAACAGATTTATTTATGTTATTAGATACCAATAGTCGAAATATTTTATCGATTCTATCAATCATATCCGAAAAAAATGAGTGGTATACTATCCATGAAATCAGTGAAAAACTGAATGTGGTAGAAAGAACCATCCAACGTTATATCATTCATTTAAAGGATTGCATTGATCAGTTTAATGAAGGAGAAAAAGAAAACGATAGGTTGTTTTTAAGTTATGAAAAATATAAAGGGGTTCATCTTGAAACGCCAAAAGGTCAGGGGTTAACCCGTTTTAAACAGGTAGTATTAGAGCAAGATGAAACGTTCATTATGTTAAGAGACATTTTCTTTGAAGAATTTCAGTCGGTCACAAAATATGCAATGGAACACTATATTAGTGAGAGTAAGGTCAGAAAAAGTGTAAAAAAAATTCGCTATTATTTAAAACGATATCATTTATCATTATCAAATATAAGTTTTAAAATTGTTGGAGAGGAGAAACAAATTAGATTGCTTATCTACTATGTAGTATGGTATGGACTAAAAGGTCATGACTGGCCGTTTAGACAAGTAAGTCAAAATAAAGTATACGAAGTGATTGATAGCTTAGATGAGTCTTTATCTATGAAATTAACTCATACTCAACGAAAGCAATTAGGTTATATGTTAGCCATTAATTTATTTCGAATGGGAAAAAATCATCCAATTGAACTTGAACCTCATTGGCAAAACTACGTTGATATAAAACGAGTAATGGATGAGATGCCGTTTTTATCTTTAGTGTTTATAAAAAGAAGGCAGGAACTAACAGCTGAAATTTATTTTTACATGTTACTCATTCAACTGAGAATCAATGTTTATCAGTCTAAACCATTCATTAAACAGACGCTTGACTATCATAAGCTTAATGACTCTGATGTTTATGAGACTACTAATCATTTTGTTGAACGATTTCATACAGAGTTACACCCAATTCCATCAGAGTTTTATCACTCTTTTTTTCTAACGACTTTTTGTGCTCATTTATTTTGTAGACTGTTTCGTTATGTTGTTTTAACCGCTGATGGCTGTAATAATGTAGGGGAGTTGCAAAATAAATACACTGTTTTAACAACTCAACTCCATCAAATCATAGACAAACTTTATATTCAAACAAACAATGTCCTTTTTTTGCAACGGCCCTTTTTAATGCAAAAATACATGATGCTCTTTTCCATGATAAAACCTTTAACTCATTTTGAACCGACGATTAAAGTACTAGTTGAAAGTGACTTGCCGTATTTAAAGAAGACGTTACTTGAAAATGATATAATAAAACGATATTCAGGTGATTATCATATTGAGTTTATCAATACAAGTGACGTAACTATCGATATCATATTGACCAATGTCCCAAACGATTTAACAAACAAAGCACACACTAATTTACTCATTCATTTTTTTGACTATCCACTAACATTACGCGATATTGAGGAGTTGGATAAGGTAATTAAACTAGTTTATCAGCGTAAGTATTTAATAAAGAAATAAGTGATAAAAAACTTAGTTTCATTAAAAAACAATGAATTGTGAAAAAAATCATTTTTTATATTGTTAATTGAATGGATTTAGGGTATTATTTCCCTGGGTATGTTAAAAAATTAACAATATAAAAAAGGAGATTAGATTGATGAAGATCAAATTATTTAAATCATTCGCCATTAGTTTTGCGACGATGATGCTATTGTCAGGTTGTGGGGGACAAAAATCTGCAGAAAAAACAGTAGAAAGCTCATCTACAAAAGCAAGCACATCAGATGTCACTTCAGGAGCGTCAGAACAAAAATACACTGACCCTAAAGAGATGAAAGATGAATATGATATTATTATTGTCGGAGCGGGTGGAGCAGGAATGTCAGCTGCTTTACAAGCGAAAGAAGAAGGTAAAAATCCAGTTATTTTAGAGAAAATGCCCGTTGCTGGTGGGAACACATTGAAAGCCTCAAGTGGGATGAATGCTTCAGAAACAAAATTCCAAAAAGAAGCGGGGATTACAGACTCGAATGACAAGTTTTATGAAGAAACATTAAAAGGTGGACATAATACAAACGATAAAGAATTACTTCGTTATTATGTTGACAATTCAGCAAGTGCAATAGACTGGTTAGATTCAATGGGTATTAAGTTAAACAACTTAACAATCACAGGTGGAATGAGTGAAAAAAGAACGCATAGACCTGAAGATGGCTCAGCAGTTGGCGAATACTTGGTTCATGGACTATTAAACAATATACATGAAAAAGAAATTCCAATTTTTGTTAATGCTGATGTAACAGAGATTTTAGAAAAAGATTCAGTTGTTGATGGTGTTAAAGTAACTGTTGAAGGCAAAGAGAAAGAAGTACATGGTAAAGCCGTTGTTGTGACAACTGGTGGATATGGAGCTAATCCAGAAATGTTGGAAAAAGAAAAACCTGAACTTAAAGGTTATGTGACAACTAACCAAGAAGGTAGTACTGGTGACGGTATCCGAATGATTGAAAAATTAGGTGGTCAAACAGTTGATATGGATCAAATTCAAATTCACCCTACTGTTCAACAAGACAAAGGTATCTTAATTGGTGAAGCGGTTCGTGGTGAAGGAGCTATTTTGGTTAATCAAGATGGTAAACGATTCACAAATGAAATGGGAACACGTGATAATGTATCAGCTGCTATTACTGCATTACCTGATAAATCTGCTTATTTAATTTTTGATGCTGGTGTTAAAGAAAGAGTAAAAGCAATTAATTTTTATGAAAAACAAGGATTTGTAAAATCTGCTGATTCAATCGAAGCATTAGCTAAAGAAATTGACATGGATGGTAAAACATTAGACACGACTGTTCAAGATTGGAACAAAGCAGTTGAAGCGAAATCCGATACAGAATTTTCTCGTGAAACTGGTATGGACAATGCATTAAACAAAGGTCCATATTATGCGATTAAGATTGCCCCAGGTATTCATTACACAATGGGTGGTGTAAAAATCAACGATAAAACAGAAGTATTAAACAAAGACAACAAGCCAATTACTGGATTGTATGCTGCTGGAGAAGTGACTGGTGGGTTACATGGTAGCAATCGTATTGGTGGAAACTCAGTTGGTGATATCATCGTATTTGGTCGCCAAGCTGGTGAACAATCTGCAAAATTTGTAAAATAGTAGTATGAAGACTTCGTGTGAACGAGGTCTTTTTTATATTTTATATTTCCTAAAAGTAATACACTAGTATACAATAAAGATAGTGTATTGCTTTTAGGAGGTTAAAAATGAAACGAATTGATCAAGTATATAATTATGTTGTTGACCAAACTAAAAATTTGTCACCAAATGAGCTAAAAATGGACTCTGGTGTTACAACAAAGGAAGTAGCCGACTATTTAGGTATTCAACGATCAAATGCCAGTAAGGATTTGAATACACTTGTTCGAGAAGGGATAGTTGAAAAGTTAGATGGTCGACCTGTTAGATATGTAACAAAATCAATTTTTCAACACAAACCATTTTCAAAGTATGTTCCAAGTTATCAGGAGCAAAAAGAATCCATCTTTGTACCAGAAACGACTCGTTTTTATGAGAATGATGATATATTTAAACGAATTATCGGAATAAATGCCAGTATGAAAAATGCAATTATGCAAGCAAAAGCCGCGATTTTGTACCCACCAAATGGGTTAAACTGCTTAATTACAGGACCAACAGGGTCAGGAAAAACCTATTTTGCTCATACCATGTTTCAATATGCCAAGCAGCAACACGTTTTAGATGAGAAAAAAGAATTGATTGTTTTCAACTGTGCGGACTATGCGAGTAATCCAGAATTATTGATGAGTCACTTGTTTGGTCATATTAAGGGTGCGTTTACTGGAGCAGATGAAGAAAAAGATGGGTTAATGAGCTTAGCCAATGATAGCTACCTATTTCTCGATGAAATTCATCGACTGCCTCCAGAAGGACAAGAAATGATTTTTTATTTTATGGATAATGGAAAGTATTCTAAGCTTGGTGAATCAACTAAAAATAGAGAAGCTAATGTTCGAATCATATGTGCGACAACGGAAGACCCTAGTTCAGCTTTACTAAATACGTTTGTTAGACGTATTCCTATTACGATTAAATTGCCAACGTTTAAAGAAAGAAGTGCTAAAGAAAAAGTTGAACTAGTAAAAAATATGATGATTATTGAAGCTAAACGAATTAATCGTCGTATCGTCCTAACAGAAGATGTAGTGAAAGCATTAATTGGGAGTGTCTCATATGGAAATGTCGGACAATTAAAGTCAAATATTCAACTCGTTACGGCACAATCATTTTTAAAACATATGGACCAATCCGATGTGACGATAACCATGGATGAGCTAAACGATGGCATTAAGGAAGGATTAGTTCAATTAGCCACAGACCGCACCACTTTGTCTGAGTTAACTCAAATTCTTGAGTCAAAGATGGTCATTTCTCCCAATGAATCGTTTGATACATACGAGGGAGATAGTTACGAATTACCTTATAATTTATATGAAATTATTGGGGATAAAGCAGCTTTGCTAAAAGAAGATGGATTTAATCAAGAAGCCATTAATCATTTTATTACGACAGATATCAATGTGCATTTAAAATCATTTTATCGTAATCATGGCTTTAATTTTGATTCGGAAAATAAGTTAGGTGAAATTATAGATAGTAAAATAATCAAAACAACGCGTAAACTATATGAATATGCAACAGAACAAGTTGGCTATAAGTTTGAACAGAACTTTTTATATGCAATAGGTTTACATATTAGTTCTTTTTTAAATCGTTATAACGAGGGAATTAAAATTGAAACAGGTAATGACGAGAACATTATCAATATGATAGAAGATTATCCTAATGAACATCGTGTGGCTAAAGTATTTAAACAAATTATCGAAGCAGAACATCAAGTCATTCTTCCGCAATCAGAAATTAATTATCTAACAGTGTTACTTATTTCGTTAAACGAGTCCGTAAAGAAGGGGCGTATTGGGATTATTGTTGCAGCTCACGGCAGAAGTACCGCTTCAAGTATGGTGGAAGTGGTCAGCCAGTTATTAAAGATTAATAATATTCGAGCAGTTGACATGCCTTTAGATATGAAGCCAAATGAGGCTTTAGAAAAAGTAGTTCATGAAGTACGACAAGTTGATGAAGGAAGTGGTGTGTTGTTACTAGTGGATATGGGATCTTTGACGACATTTACTGACGACATAAAAGAACGCACATCCATTGATGTCAAAATTATTGATATGGTCACCACAGCTTTGGTATTAGAAGCAGGGAGAAAATCAAGCTTGCTCGAAGGAGATTTAGTTGATTTATATGAATCACTAAGTCATTTTCATGGCTATCATGCTAAAGAACTATCTGAATCAATTGAAGAGATGGACAAACCTAAAGCCATTTTAGCTATTTGTGCTTCTGGTAAGGGAACAGCACAACGAATGAAAGAGTTGATTAATGATTATTTAATGCTTTATATGGAAGAAGATATTGAAGTGATAACCATGTCAATCGCAGACTTAGATACACAAATAGATGACATTCAAGCACAATACCATCTTTTGGCTAGTACTGGAATCAAAAATCCTAATTTATCCATTCCGTTTGTGACAATGGATCAACTTTTTTCTAAGGACGGACCAACCTATATCGGAAGCATTGTATCCAATACACTTGATTTAGATGATAGTATCACGTTGAATGAAGTAACAGCCAGACAAACATGTTTAGACTATATGACGGAATACTTTACATTTATTAATCCAGTTAAATTAATTGATCCTCTGTGGCAAATATCGCAACAAATTGATGAGGAAATTCTGTCTACCCAACAAGATTACTCATTCTACATGTCTTTGAGTATGCACCTAGCTGGAATGGTAGAGAGAATTTTAAAAAATGATACACTAACAGCTAACCAAGAAGAACTAAATCAATTAGGTAATTGTCAGTACATAGATACTTTAAAAAACAGTTTAGAATTATTAGAACACTTATTTCATCTTAATATTCCAAAAGATGAATTTGTGTATGTTGTCAACATTATCGACAATCAATTACCAACACTGTATTGATACACTAAAGATACACTTTTGTTAGTGTATCTTTTTTTGTTTGAATCATTGATAATAATATGTTTTGAAAAGTTGGCACAGTAATTGCTTATATATTTAATGGAATGTTTAGTGTGAAGAAGAAGGGGGCATCATATGGATATTCGTTTAGTTCGTATCGATGACAGGTTAATTCATGGACAGGTAGCTACAGTCTGGACAAAACATTCAAAAATAAATCGTATTCTAGTTGTCAGTGATGATGTAGCTCAGGATTCACTTAGAAAAACGTTGCTAATTCAAGCAGCTCCACCCAACATTGTGGTCAATGTTATACCAGTTGCAAAAATGATAGAAGTTTATCATGATCCGCGGTTTAATGATTCGATTAAAGCAATGCTATTATTTACTAATCCAACAGACGTTAAACGAGTGGTAGAAGCTGGTGTCATTATTGATAGTGTGAATGTTGGCGGCATGAGTTATCAAAAAGGAAAATACATGTTAACTAATGCTGTAGCTGTTGATGAGGTTGATGAGGATGCTTTTTGTTATCTAGATGACAGAGGCGTATCAATCGAGATTAGGAAAGTTGTTTCTGATAGTCCTGTGGGTTTGATTCAATTACTTAAAAAGAATCAAACAAAAAACGACAAAAAGAAAGCGATACAATAGGAGGTCACAAATATGGTTGGAATTATTTTAGCAAGTCATGGTGAGTTTGCTAAAGGAATCTTACAATCTGGTTCAATGATTTTTGGCGAACAAGAAAATGTTAAAGCTGTTACATTAATGCCAAGTGAAGGTCCAGAAGATGTTAAGAAAAAAATTGTTGAGGCAATTGAAACATTTGATCAACAAGATGAGGTTCTTTTCCTAGTTGATTTATGGGGAGGCACACCTTTCAATCAAGCAAACACATTGTTTGAAGAGCACAAAGACAATTGGGCTATTGTTAGTGGATTAAACTTACCAATGTTGATTGAAGCTTACGCAATGAGATTATCTGAAGAAAGTGCTCATAAAATTGCGGCACAGATTGTCACAACTGGTAAAGATGGAATCAAAGTTCGTCCAGAAGAACTTGAACCAGAAGAAGAGAAAAAAGAAGTAGCACAGCCTGAAGCACAAATGGGTTCAATCCCACCAGGAACAGTCATTGGTGATGGAAAAATCAAATTTGTGTTGGCACGTATTGATTCACGATTGTTACATGGACAGGTGGCAACAGCCTGGACAAAAGCAACTAATCCAACACGTATTATCGTTGTGTCAGATTCAGTGGCAAAAGATGACTTACGTAAGAAATTAATTGAGCAAGCAGCTCCTCCAGGGGTTAAAGCTAACGTTATTCCAGTAAGCAAAATGATAGAGATTGCAAAAGACCCTCGTTTTGGTGGGACACGTGCGTTATTATTATTTGAAAATCCAGCAGACGTTGTTCGTGTGATTGATGGTGGTGTGAAGATTGATGAAGTAAACGTTGGATCTTTAGCTCACTCTGTTGGAAAAGTTGTGGTTAATAAAGTTCTGTCAATGGGACAAGAAGACGTAAAAGCTTTTGAACAGTTAAAAGCAGATGGCGTGAAGTTTGACGTACGTAAAGTACCAAATGATTCAAAAGCAAATATGGATGAGTTGCTTAAAAAAGCTAAAACAGATTTAGCTAAATAAATTATAGGAGGGATATCATGTCTGTATTATCAATTATTTTAATTATTATAGTAGCCTTTTTTGCAGGAATGGAAGGGATTTTAGATGAGTTTCAATTTCACCAACCATTAATTGCCTGTACGTTAATCGGATTAGTATCAGGACACTTAGAAGCAGGGATTCTTTTAGGAGGATCACTACAAATGATCGCTCTAGGTTGGGCAAACATTGGGGCAGCAGTAGCACCAGATGCGGCTCTAGCTTCAGTAGCATCAGCAATTATTTTAGTTAAAGCTTTAGGAGCACAATCAATTTCAGTTAAAGATGCTGTATCATCATCAATCGCAGTAGCTATTCCATTAGCAGTTGCTGGTTTATTCTTAACAATGATCGTTCGTACACTTGCTGTACCAATCGTTCATATGATGGATAGCGCAGCTGAAGAAGGAAATATGGGTAAAATTGAGCGTTTGCACATCATGGCTGTTTGTATGCAAGGGATTCGTATTGCCATTCCAGCAGCAGCACTTTTATTTATTCCAGCTGAAACAGTCCAACACTTTTTAGAATCAATGCCAGCTTGGTTAACTGAAGGTATGGCAATTGGTGGGGGAATGGTAGTAGCTGTTGGGTATGCAATGGTTATTAACATGATGGCAACAAAAGAAGTATGGCCATTCTTTGCAATGGGATTTGTGATTGCCGCTATTTCAGATATCACATTAATGGGATTAGGAGCATTAGGTGTTGCCTTTGCATTAATCTACATTAACTTGTCTAAAATGGGTGGTTCATCAAATTCTGGTGGTGGAAGCAACACAGGTGATCCACTAGGCGATATTTTAAACGATTACTAATAGTAGGAGGAAAGAAAAATGGCAGAAAAGATAGAATTATCGAAAAAAGATCGTATGACCGTTGCGTGGCGTTCAACATTTATCCAAGGTTCTTGGAACTATGAACGTATGCAAAATGGTGGTTGGGCATTCTCAATGATTCCAGCTATTAAAAAATTATACAAAACAAAAGAAGAACAATCTGATGCGTTAAAACGTCACTTGGAATTCTTTAATACACATCCATACATTGCTTCTCCTATTTTAGGGGTAACGCTTGCCTTAGAAGAAGAGCGTGCCAATGGTTCTGATATTGATGATGTGGCTATCCAAGGGGTTAAAGTTGGAATGATGGGACCTCTTGCCGGTGTTGGAGATCCAGTCTTCTGGTTTACCTTACGTCCGATGTTAGGAGCACTTGGAGCTTCTCTAGCAATGGGAGGAAGTATTTTAGGACCAATTATTTTCTTCGTAGCTTGGAATTTAATTCGTTGGGGATTCATGTGGTACACACAAGAATTTGGTTACCGTGCAGGATCTAAAATCACTGATGATTTATCAGGTGGTTTATTGCAAGACGTGACAAAAGGTGCGTCTATATTAGGTATGTTTGTTTTGGCAGCACTAGTGGAAAGATGGGTATCCATTGATTTTAAACCAATTGTTTCTAAAGTACCATTAGATAAAGGAGCCTATGTTGACTGGGCAAATCTTCCAAATGGTATGGCTGGTGTGAAACAAGCGTTTGAAGAAGTTGCTTCTGGTCGTGCGTTAAGTGATGTTAAAGTCACAACATTACAAAATAACTTGGATCAATTAATACCAGGTTTAGCACCATTATTATTAACATTCTTCTGTATGTGGTTACTTAAGAAAAAAGTTAGTCCAATTGTTATCATCATCGGTTTATTCATCGTTGGTATTTTAGGACACGTCATCGGCTTACTATAAAAGGCAGAGGTCAACTGTTGACCTCTCTTTTTATTTAGATATTTTTTCTTTGGATTAAAAATGATATGATAGTAAAAAGGACGTGAGAATGTGGTACAGTCTTTAAACACAAAAAATGATTTAGTAATTGATGCAACTGCTTATACAGGATTAACAGATTACGGTGAAATTATGATAGGTGATAAAGGGTTCGAGTTTTATCATGGTCGTGATCCAAGAAAATTTATCCAAATACCTTGGGAAGAAGTCGACTATGTTGTGGCTTCGGTTATGTTTAAAGGAAAATGGATTCCGCGATATGCTATTCAAACGAAGAAAAATGGCACGTATACCTTTTCATCAAAAAAACCAAAAGTTGTATTACGAGCTGTAAGAGAATATGTTGATCCTGAAAAAATGGTTCATTCATTAAGTTTTGTGGATGTCGTAAAACGTGGAATAAAATCAACATTTAAAAAGAATAAATGACAAACTTTCGAAAAATGAGTATCAACTCGTTTCCTCGAAAGTTTTTTTATTTCCCAAACTATTGAGTTAAACGTATTTTTTAAGGTTACTTCAACAAAAATCAATCTTTTTATGAAAATAAATTTGAAATATGATTGATTTTATCATCTCAATCATATATTATATTCATTATATTATTAGATTATTCTAATTTATTTCTAATTAAAAGGAGGAGCATTAAATGAAAAAGAAAATAAAGTATTTACTGATGTCTGCAACAGTACTAACTCTTGTAGCCTGTGGTAATAATACAGCAAAAAACGATACTAGTAGTAAAAATACTTCAGGAGGTACAGAAGAATTAGCAGATGAACAAATTTTTACGGTTAACGTGCCACAAGAAATGCCAACAGCTGATTTATCATTAAGTACGGATGTTATTAGTTCCGTTGCGTTAAATAATGTATATGAAGGAATTTACCGTTTAAATGATAAACAAGAACTTGAACCAGCTGGTGCAAAAGAAAAAGTGGAAATCAGTGAAGATGGTCTAACGTATAAAGTAAAATTACGTGAAGAGTCTAAATGGTCTGATGGCGAGCCTGTTACGGCGAAAGATTATGTTTATGGTTGGCAACGTACAGTTGATCCCAAAACACAGTCTGAATATGCTTACCTTCATGGTGCAGTGAAAAATGCTGAAGCAATCACTGCTGGTAAAAAGGATAAAAGTGAATTAGGAATTAAAGCGGTTGGTGATTATGAGCTAGAGATTACCTTGGAGCAACCAACACCTTATTTCGAAAAACTATTATCATTTTCAACATTCTTACCACAACGTCAAGATATTGTAGAAAAATATGGTGATAAATACGCATCAACAAGTGAAAATGCTGTATACAATGGGCCATTTGTTTTAGCTGAGTTTGATGGACCTGGTACTGATACAGAGTGGGCATACGAAAAAAATGATACTTATTGGGATAAAGACAACGTGAAATTAGATAAGATTAAAGTAAGTGTTGTTAAATCTGATGCAACCAGTCTAAGTCTTTATGAAGATGGACAAGTTGAGGATATTAAACTAAATGGTGAATTAGCACAACAAATGGCAAACAGCGAAGATTTTGTCACTGATAAAGAAGCAGGTGTCCGCTACTTAGAATTAAATCAAAATGACAAAGACTCACCATTTAAAAATGAGAACTTTAGAAAAGCTGTTGCTTATTCAATTAATCGTGAGGCATTAGCGACACAAATTTTATCAGATGGTTCTGTTGCTGCTACAGGTTTAGTTCCAACAGGTGTTGCTGAGGGACCAAGTAGTAAAAAAGACTTCTCTGAAGAAACAAAGAATAAAGTGGGCTATGACGCCACAAAAGCGAAAGATTATTGGGAAAAAGCGAAAAAAGAATTAGGTAAAGATAAATTTGAAATCAACATCTTATCTTCTGATGATGATTCAACTAAAAAAGCAACTGAATTTATTAAAGGATCACTTGAAGATGAGTTAGATGGTCTAACAGTTGAATTAAGTCCAGTACCATTTGCTGTTCGTCTAGAACGTTCAAATAGTGGTGACTTTAGTACAGTATATGGTGGATGGGTAGCAGATTATGCTGATCCAAGTAGTTTTGTTGATTTATTTGTTACAGGAAGTTCATATAATAGAGGGAAATACTCAAACCCTGAGTATGATAAAAAAATCGAATCAGCAGGTGTAACAAATGTCTCTGACCCTGAAAAACGTTGGCAAGATATGGTTGATGCAGAAAATATCATCATGAAAGATATGGGAATGATTCCATTAATCCAATCTGCAGAAGCGCATTTAAGATCACCTAAAATTAAAAATGTCGTGGTTCATCCAGCGGGAGCTCGTTATGACTATAAATGGGCTTATAAAGTAAAATAGCCTAATGATTTATATCATTAAGCTAAGTTAGTTAGATGATTATTAGTAGTAAGCTACTAGCTGCTAGGATGACACCTACTATCAACCAGTAAGCTGGAGAAAATGAAAATGTCGTAGAAAAGGGAGTGAACTCTTCCTTTTCTCTATTTTTTCTACGATGGAATAAATGATGCAATTGTTCTTGGAATCGGTCGAAAAAACCAGATGAGAAGACAATAATCATTCCAGCAACAATCAAAAAGCCTAAAGAGAGTATAAAATACCCGTTAGATAAGGCTATTTTTGTAATAGGTTGGCCAGTAATAAGCTTAAAAAATGGAACAATAAGGTAACAAATAAGTAAACTGATAATCGTTTTTTTAGACATAATGACCACTTTCTTGAAAAGGTATAATAAATATTATTTTAAGTGAAGTTAAAAGTAAAAGTCAATGTGTTTTTAATTACTTATAGGAGGAAACTAAATGGGGAATTTTGCTAAGTACTTTCTTAAGCGGGTAGGATACATGCTATTAACATTATGGTTAATTATTACCATTACATTCTTTTTAATGAAATTATTACCAGGATCACCATATGCTAATCAAGAAAAACTATCCCCTGAACAAAAAGAAATTTTGGATAAACAAGCTGGGTTAGATAAACCAGTCATTGAACAGTACGGTATTTATATGACAAATGTTGTTAAAGGCGATTTTGGAACATCTTTCCAATTTAAAAACCAACCTGTTTCAAAACTCTTGAAAGAACGTGTGGGACCATCTGTTCAGCTTGGTGCTCAAGCGATTATTTTCGGGACGTTAGTTGGGATTCTACTAGGAGCAATTGCTGCGATGCGGCAAAACACGTGGGTGGATACTATCGCCACCTTGATAGCAATACTCGGGCGATCGATACCGAACTTCGTCTTTGCCGTATTATTACAATACGTGTTTGCCATTAAACTTGGCGTGTTACCAATTGCTAAATGGGATCAAGGATTTGCCTCTACGATTTTACCGACACTTGCCTTAGCGATGTCTCCACTAGCTGACTCGGCAAGGTTTATCAGAACAGAGATGGTCGAAGTATTAAGCAGTGATTACATTGAATTAGCTAAAGCTAAAGGGTTAAGTCGTATGCAAGTAGTGTTTAGACATGGACTAAGAAATAGTTTAATTCCGTTAATCACGCTGTTAGGGCCATTAGCCGTTTCACTGATGACAGGATCACTAGTAGTTGAGAATATTTTTGCGATACCAGGAATTGGTGAGCAGTTTGTAAAATCAATTATGACAAATGACTACCCAACAATCATGGCCGTAACGATTCTATTTTCAACAATGTTAGTCGTAGTGATATTAATTGTTGACTTATTATATGGCGTTGTTGACCCAAGAATTCGAGTATCAGAAGGAGGAAAAGATTAATGGAAAAAATAAATGTTAAAGATATACCAAAAGACTTGTTTAAACCATTACCCCCTTCAAAAGATTTAGAAAGAGAAAAAATTAGTGCCCCATCACTAAACTTCATGCAGGATTCATGGAGACGTTTAAAGAAAAATAAAGCAGCAGTTGTGTCGATGATTTTATTAGTGATTGTCGCAATTGTAGCATTTGGGTCAATCTGGATTACGCCACACAATCCAACTAAACAAAATCCACAATACATTAACTTGCCTCCAAAAATTCCTGGGGTATCAATCAATGGATTTAACGGAACAGCTATTGTGGGTGGTAACAGAGTAGATAAGTACGAACAAGCTAAAGTACCAGAAGGTGAGTATTTCATTTTAGGAACAGATGGTTTAGGACGAGATGAATTATCTCGTTTATTGATGGGGACACGCATGTCTTTAATTATTGCCTTAACTGCCGCCTTTCTTGATTTAACGTTCGGTGTTATTTACGGACTGATATCGGGGGTGAAGGGTGGACGAGTCGATACCGTCATGCAGCGTATATTAGAGATTTTATCTGGTATACCAAACTTAGTTGTGATGATTTTAATGTTAATGATTTTTAAACCAGGGATGTTATCCATTATTTTAGCGATGATTATAACAGGTTGGATTACAATGGCTCGTATTGTCAGAGCACAGACACTTAAAATTAAAGACCAAGAATATGTTTTAGCCGCGACAACTTTAGGAGAAAAACAATCTAAAATTGCGTTTAAACACGTGTTACCAAATATTTCCGGGGTAATTATTGTTCAGATGATGTTTAGTATCCCGTCAGCGATTTTCTTTGAAGCCTTTTTAAGTTTTATCGGGTTAGGTTTAACACCACCGACAGCTTCTTTAGGAACGTTACTTAACGAAGGATACAAAACATTTAGATTTTTACCTCATTTAATGTGGGCACCAGCAATCACACTATCCGTTATCATGATTTGTTTTAATCTGCTAGCAGATGGGTTGCGTGATGCGTTTGATCCGAAAATGAACGACTAACAGGAGGAATCATAATGACAGTAGAAAAAATATTAGAAGTAAAAGATTTAAATATTTCATTTGATACTTTTGCTGGTGAAGTTCATGCGATTCGTGGAGTTAACTTTGATTTACATAAAGGCGAAACACTTGCTATTGTTGGTGAGTCTGGGTCTGGTAAATCAGTTACATCAAGAGCGATTATGCGATTATTGGCGAATAACGCCAACATCACTAAAGGAGATATTTTATTTAAAGGTGAAAACTTGCTAAATAAAACGGAAAAAGAGATGCAATCCATTCGAGGAAAAGATATTGCGATGATTTTTCAGGATCCGATGACGTCTCTTGACCCAACAATGAATATAGGAAATCAAGTAGCAGAGTCACTTAGAAAACATAAAAAAATTAGTAAAAAAGAAGCATTGGATCGAGCACTAGATTTACTTAAATTAGTTGGTATTCCGAACGCTGAGAAACGTTTGAAGAATTATCCTCACCAATTTTCAGGAGGGCAACGTCAACGTATCGTTATTGCGATTGCCTTGATTTGTTATCCAGAAATTCTGATAGCTGATGAGCCAACAACAGCTTTGGATGTGACCATTCAAGCTCAGATTATTGAATTGATGAAAGACATTCAAAAGAAAATTCAAACATCTATCATTTTTATTACCCATGATTTAGGCGTAGTGGCAAATGTTGCCGATAGAGTCGCGGTTATGTACGGAGGACGAATTGTGGAGATTGGGACTTCAGATGAAGTGTTCTATAATCCACAACATCCTTATACGTGGGGGTTACTAAGTTCGATGCCAACACTTGAAACAAAAGAAGAAAAACTATATGCCATCCCAGGCTCTCCACCAGATTTATTGGATCCACCAACAGGGGATGCTTTCTATCCAAGAAATAGATATGCGATGGAAATCGATAAACTTGAAGCTCCACCATTCTTTGAAGTGTCGCCGACTCATTATGCAGCGACTTGGTTACTTGCACCAGGCGCACCAAAAGTGACACCGCCATTAGAGATTGTCAAACGCCAAGAAGAATACAAAAAAAGATTTGCGTAAGGAGGAGCCTATATGACAGTAGCGAATAAAACGAGACTTTTAGAAGTAAAAAATCTAAAACAATACTTTAATGTCGGTCGTCCTGACGAAGTAAAAGCAGTAAATGATATTAGTTTCTACATTAATGAAGGTGAAACATTTGGCTTAGTGGGTGAGTCTGGTTGTGGGAAATCTACAACAGGAAGAAGTATCATCCGTTTGTATAATCCAACAGGTGGCGAAATTATTTTCGATGGTGAAGATATTGCGACAATAAAGGGCCGTAATCGAATGAATAAGTTTCGCCGTGACGTTCAGATGATATATCAAGATCCTTATGCTTCTTTAAATCCTCGTATGAAAGTACGTGATATTATTGCTGAGGGAATTGACATTCATAAACTAGCTAAAAACGATGAAGAACGAAATAAACGCGTCAATGAATTATTAAAACTGGTTGGTCTTGATCCAAGTCATGGCACACGTTATCCTCATGAATTTTCAGGAGGACAACGTCAGCGTATTGGTATCGCACGTGCCCTTGCAGTGGAGCCAAAATTTATTATTTGTGATGAGCCGATTTCAGCTCTTGATGTATCCATTCAAGCACAAGTTGTTAATCTTTTACAGGAATTACAAGAGCAACAAAAATTGACATACTTATTTATCGCCCATGATTTATCAATGGTAAAATACATTAGTGATAGAATAGGTGTGATGTATTTTGGAAAATTAGTAGAAGTAGGTAGTGCGGAAGAAATTTATAAATATGGTTTACATCCATATACTGAAAGTTTACTCTCAGCTATCCCATTACCAGATCCAGAATATGAGCGTCATAGAGTAAGAACAACATATCATCCAACAGATACTGATGCGACAGATTTAGAATTACGAGAAATTGTACCAGGGCATTATGTCTATTGCAGTGAGTCTGAGGTAACAACCTATCAAGAGAAATTAAGAAAGTTAAAAAATTAAAAATATGTCAAAGTGGCAGCTGAGAGTAGATTAAACATTATACTCTCAGCTGCCACTTTGCTATATATTATGAATTTGTTGTAGTAAATATAGTTGTGAAAAACCTTGTATAAGTGAGTATCATTTAATAATAATGTCACGGTTCTTTTTAATTCATTCAGATCCATTTGAAAATTTTTTTATTTTTTATTCTTATTTAAAAGAGTAAATAAAAAAACTAATTTTGTGTCAAGGTTTTATTTATGTTTAAAAAAATAATTTTCTGTTTATAAATTGCATATATATATGAATTTTTTGAGGTTTTTAAATAACAAAATATGCTATTTTTGTGAATTTTCATTTAAAGATGATTAATTATCAAAATTTACGTATTGTTAGGAAAAGTTTGATATGGCGGGTTTTTTAAAAAAGAGATATAGTATGAACATAGCCAAGAAATAAAACGAAATAAAAATATTACAATAAAAAATAACAGGGGGTAGGAGCTATGAAAAAAATAGGTTATGTTTATGCTTCTAGTGAGGAAAATTACGTAAAGGAACAAATTGATGGTTTAAATAGTTTAAATATTGAAACGGTATCTGTTGAAAAAGAAACAAATGAAGAAATCACACAAAGTGATACAGTTTTAACTGAAATAGTGGAAAATCTTGGCTCAGGAGATCAATTGGTCGTTTATGAATTGAGATGTTTAGGAAAATCTGTGATTCAGTTGGCTGAATTTTTAGGACAGTTAAAAGAAAAAGGAATAGGATTAGTTGTTGTTAAAAAAGGTGAAGCATATAGTGATATTAATGATGCTGCCTACTTAGAAATGGTATTAAAAATTGCTGAGATGGAAAAGTTAATTATTAGAGAAAGAACAACTAAAGGTTTACAAGAAGCTCGTCGTAAAGGTCGTGTGGGTGGACGTCCAAAAATTTCTCAAGAAACAATCGATCAAATCAGATTCTTATACAATAATAATCGCTACACATTAAGACAAATCGCTGAAGAATGTAATATTTCTTTGGGAACAGCCTATAAATACGTGCAAGAAAGATAAATCAAAAGACTAGCTAACGAAAAATTAGCTAGTCTTTCTTTTATTTTAATTGAGATAAATCGTTAAAGTATTGTTTATATGATAAATAGCTGGCTATCATCGTTGAAAAACCAGTTGTTGCAATCAACATAAACATGACAACAATTTGATATCTAATCGCTGTTGTAGGATCAATACCAGCAAACATTAATCCAGACATCATACCGGGTAAACTAACAAGCCCAACTGTTTTTGCTCTGTCGATACTCGGAGACATCGCGGCTTTGATACTTTCTCTAACAATAGGTAAAGTTGATTGTTTCTCTGTTGCGCCTAAAGCTAATTTTTCCTGAACTTGTTGCCGTTGATCTTCGAATTTAGTTGCCATTGAACGATACCCAACCCCGACAGCCGTCATCGCATTACTCGCAATCATACCGGTGATGGGAACAATTTGTGAAGGCGTCCATTTTAAAGTGCCAGATAAAAAAAGAATTCCTAAAGATAAAACAGTGCCAAATCCAATGGAGATGAAAGAAATTTGAAATGCTTTGTCTAAATGATTTGCGCGTTTTCCAGCATGGTGTGCCGCATTTAAAATGATAAAAGCTACCATAACTAAGGTTAGAATAATATTGTCTAATTGAAATACAAAACCTAATACATACCCAATAATAAATAATTGCACGACGGTTCTAAAAGCTGAAATAAAAATATCCTTTCCAAGCCCAAGTTTTTCTTTGTAGTCAATCACTAAAGCAACCACGATTAATAAACTCGCTAACAATAGTGACGTATTTGAAATATTTAAGTCTGTCATCTACTTCTCCTCCAAAATTCCATCAACAATACTTAGCTGACGTTTTCCAAGTTTAAATTCACCATTATCATGAGTCACCCATATAATGGTTTTGTCTTTTAAATCTTCTGTGATGAACTGTTGAATGATTTCTTTGTTTTCATCATCAAGTGCACTTGTCACTTCATCTAATAATAAAACGTCAGGTTCAAACACTAAGTTTCTAACAAAAGCAATTCGTTGTTTTTCTCCTCCTGAAAGGTCGATAATCTTTTTATCAAGGTAAGATTCGTTAAGTTTGAATCTCTTAAGTAGTTTTGTTACTCTTGATTTGTCAAATTCAGCTTGTCTGATATCAAAAGGAAACTTCAAATTATCCATAACAGTGTCATCAAACAGTGTTGGTTGTTGAAAAAAATAGGAAACTTCTTTTCTGTAATCTGTGATCCGTTCTTTTTTTAGAGTTTTGCCTTTATAGGTTAAGCATCCAGATGTTGGAGTAATCATTGAAGCAAGCATTTTAAGTAATGTACTTTTCCCACTACCAGAAGGTCCACTAATTGTAATAAAATCTCCAGCTTCAATAGTTAGGTTGATATTATTGAGAATGGTTTGATTTTGTACGGAATAAAAAATATTTTCCAAGTTAAATAAAGTTGTCATAATAATCTCCTTTTTCATTTTCTTTATTATAGTATAACATTATAATTATTACTATTTAATATAAATGCTTAGATGATAATCAATTTATTTTATTTTTATTATTTCCTTTCTGTTGAAATCGTTTCGCTTATAGAGTAGGATATCAAAGAAGGAATAAAAAACGAGCGGGGGATATTAATGACAGCAACAAAAGGTAGACCAATTGTCATAGGTGTAACTGGTGGGTCTGGAAGTGGTAAAACAAGTGTCAGTCGTGCAATATTAAAAGCATTGCCAAATCATTCTATATTATTATTTGAGCAAGATTCTTACTATAAAGATCAAAGCCATTTGTCATTTGAAGAACGACTAAATACAAACTATGATCATCCATTTGCTTTTGATACTGATTTGTTAATCGAACATTTAAAAGATTTGATGGAATACAAAGCCATTGAAAAACCAGTTTATGACTATGAGGCACATACTCGTAGTAAAGAAGTAATCTATCAAGAACCAAAAGAAGTTATCATCCTTGAAGGTATTTTAATTTTAGAGGATGAACGTCTAAGAGACTTGATGGACATTAAAGTCTATGTTGACACAGAAGATGATATTCGTATCATTCGTCGTATTAAGCGTGATATGCATGATAGAGGCCGCTCGCTTGATTCAGTCATCGGACAATACTTAAGTGTCGTTAAACCAATGCATCAACAGTTTATTGAACCAACAAAGAAATATGCTGATATTATTGTCCCAGAAGGCGGAAAAAACCAAGTTGCAATTGACTTGTTAACAACAAAAGTAAGAAGTATACTTGATAAATAGAAATATTAGGAGGAATTAACATGACAACATTTCCACAATTAGATTTAGAAAATGCTAAAGTAACAGCAACAATTAAAACAAATAGAGGTGACATCAAAGTCGCTTTATTCCCAGAACAAGCACCAAAAACTGTAAAAAACTTTATTGAATTAAGCAAAAAAGGTTACTACAATGGGATCATTTTCCATCGTGTTATTCCTGATTTTATGATTCAAGGCGGTGACCCAACAGGAACAGGTATGGGAGGCGAAAGTATTTATGGTGAAAAATTTGAAGATGAGTTCTCTAAAGATGTATTCAACTTAAGAGGAGCTTTATCAATGGCAAATGCTGGGCCAAACACAAATGGTAGCCAATTTTTTATCGTTCAAAATAAAAATGTTCCATCTAATATGTTATCTCAATTGGAAGGTGCTGGCTTCCCAGAAGAAATTATTGAAGCTTACAATGATGGAGGAACACCATGGTTAGATTTCAGACATACTGTATTTGGGCATGTTATTGATGGTATGGATGTTGTGGATGAAATAGCTGGTGTTAGTCGTGACTCACAAGATAGACCTATGCACGATGTAACGATTGATGAAGTCTTAATAGAAGAATAAAAATTTAAGCCCACTTAATTTAGTGATTAAGTGGCTTTTTTTATTATTTAGTACAGAAGAGTTAATAGCTTGTTTTATTTATGTTAAAATGAAGAACAGTAATACACTTAGGAGGTTTAGAGAATGAATGCCAAAATAGGCGATATAATGAATGGGGAAATTACAGGAATTCAACCATATGGTGCATTTGTCTCGCTAGGAGACAATCAACAAGGATTGATTCATGTTTCAGAAGTTAAACATGGTTTTATAAAAAATATAGAAGATGATTTAAAAGTAGGCCAAAAAGTTAAAGTTCAAGTTATTGATGTAGATGAATATACTAAAAAAATTAGTTTATCATTACGTGTATTTCAAGATGCACCCCCTATTTTATTTAAGAAAAAAAAATATTTTACAAATCGTTATAAAAATATCGGTTTTGAAAGCATCAATAAGAATCTATCGCTCTGGATTAATGAGTTTTTAGATGATATTACGGAAAATAACTGATATATTTCAGAAAATATGTTACAATTACATTTGTCGATTTATTATAACTATTAAATAAGAGGTGTGTAATATTGGAACAGTCTAGAGTAGCTGGGACAGTCATTCTTAATCAACAAGATGGTCATAAAAAATTTTTAGTACAAAAAAAAGATGATACTGTAAGTTTTATTCAAACTACAATCAATAACAATTATACTAGTTTAGCATGTATTTTAGAGAAATTGACTCAGTCTGCTGGGTTAGATTCAGATGTTATGGATTTAGTAGAGTTAACTAATATTAATGTTGAAAATGAGAAGCTGCCACTCTTTGTCTTTAGTTTAGATGAAGAATGTATTGATTATTCTTCTTTAAATCCTGAAATTTTATGGGAAGAACCTGCGACATTAAGAATGGTTTTACAAGATTTTAATGTTAGTGGAGTGCCTTTTTTAAATTAACTGTTGACATTACCAAATAGGAGTTGTAATATATAGTAGTTGTCAAAAACAACTTATTATTTTTATTTTAAAAAAACAATAAAAATTATTGACAAAATATTATTTTGTTGATATGATATAAAAGTTGTTACGGCAACGACGTTTAGACCTTTGAAAACTGAACAAAGTAAGACAAACCAAATGTGTAGGGCGTTTCTACTATGTAGAAACAAACCATATTTAGTGAATACAATTCGCTAGCAAGTTTTAAACAAATGAGCTTAAACATCGTAAGATGTTATCAACTTTTTATTGAGAGTTTGATCCTGGCTCAGGACGAACGCTGGCGGCGTGCCTAATACATGCAAGTCGAACGCATTTCTTTTCACCGGAGCTTGCTCCACCGAAAAGAAATGAGTGGCGGACGGGTGAGTAACACGTGGGCAACCTGCCCATCAGAGGGGGATAACACTTGGAAACAGGTGCTAATACCGCATAATTGATTTTGCCGCATGGCAAGATCATAAAAGACGCTTTAAGTGTCGCTGATGGATGGGCCCGCGGTGCATTAGTTAGTTGGTGGGGTAACGGCCTACCAAGACCATGATGCATAGCCGACCTGAGAGGGTGATCGGCCACACTGGGACTGAGACACGGCCCAGACTCCTACGGGAGGCAGCAGTAGGGAATCTTCGGCAATGGACGAAAGTCTGACCGAGCAACGCCGCGTGAGTGAAGAAGGTTTTCGGATCGTAAAACTCTGTTGTTAGAGAAGAACAAGTGATAGAGTAACTGTTATCACCTTGACGGTATCTAACCAGAAAGCCACGGCTAACTACGTGCCAGCAGCCGCGGTAATACGTAGGTGGCAAGCGTTGTCCGGATTTATTGGGCGTAAAGCGAGCGCAGGCGGTCTTTTAAGTCTGATGTGAAAGCCCTCGGCTCAACCGAGGAAGGTCATTGGAAACTGGAGGACTTGAGTGCAGAAGAGGAGGGTGGAATTCCATGTGTAGCGGTGAAATGCGTAGATATATGGAGGAACACCAGTGGCGAAGGCGACTCTCTGGTCTGTAACTGACGCTGAGGCTCGAAAGCGTGGGGAGCAAACAGGATTAGATACCCTGGTAGTCCACGCCGTAAACGATGAGTGCTAAGTGTTGGAGGGTTTCCGCCCTTCAGTGCTGCAGTTAACGCATTAAGCACTCTGCCTGGGGAGTACGGCCGCAAGGCTGAAACTCAAAGGAATTGACGGGGGCCCGCACAAGCGGTGGAGCATGTGGTTTAATTCGAAGCAACGCGAAGAACCTTACCAGGTCTTGACATCCTTTGACCACTCTAGAGATAGAGCTTTCCCTTCGGGGACAAAGTGACAGGTGGTGCATGGTTGTCGTCAGCTCGTGTCGTGAGATGTTGGGTTAAGTCCCGCAACGAGCGCAACCCTTATTGTTAGTTGCCATCATTCAGTTGGGCACTCTAGCGAGACTGCCGGTGACAAACCGGAGGAAGGTGGGGATGACGTCAAATCATCATGCCCCTTATGACCTGGGCTACACACGTGCTACAATGGACAGTACAATGAGTTGCGAGACCGCGAGGTTTAGCTAATCTCTTAAAGCTGTTCTCAGTTCGGATTGTAGGCTGCAACTCGCCTACATGAAGCCGGAATCGCTAGTAATCGTGGATCAGCATGCCACGGTGAATACGTTCCCGGGCCTTGTACACACCGCCCGTCACACCACGAGAGTTTGTAACACCCAAAGTCGGTGAGGTAACCTTTTGGAGCCAGCCGCCTAAGGTGGGATAGATGATTGGGGTGAAGTCGTAACAAGGTAGCCGTATCGGAAGGTGCGGCTGGATCACCTCCTTTCTAAGGAAAATTACGGAAAACACATTTTGTCTTTACTTTGTTCAGTTTTGAGAGGTCTACTCTTAAAGTAGTTAGGGGCCTTAGCTCAGCTGGGAGAGCGCCTGCCTTGCACGCAGGA